>JBAXMF010000185.1:0-5132 GCA_037134435.1 Methanomicrobiales archaeon
TGGCATCTCCTGAATGGAAGTCGCCCTTTGCGATTGGCCATCCACTTGCTGGTGATTTCTTTTCTGCCATTTTTTTCACCTCAAATAAGATGGAACACCATTATCCCTGCGATGAACAGGCCTATAGCGAGTCCATACCAGAACGCGTTCAAGCTACCGGCAATAACCAGTGACTTTTCTCTACCTGGGAACGAAGCAAGGAAATTACCTTCCCCTGAAAGCATATTCACCAAATCGTCAGCGACAGCCTCAAGAATCGCTACCTTCTCGATTATGGGTGAGAGCGATTCTCCGGCTGTAGTGATGATGCCGATCATTGGGTCTGCTACGAGTCCATATTCCGGAAGTACCTGGATATACATAATCAGTGTCCCTCCACTTCTGGAATCGGTTTCATATCAAGCCATGCAGCGGCATCCCTCTTTGAGAGCTCGATATACTTCATGTAGGTGTAATACCACCCGAGCAGCCCGATAATGAACGAGAGTATTGCTGCAGCCGGACTGATCAGTGCCGCCGACATAACTGCTGCGACCATCATGGAAAGGAACCCGCACTCTGCGGTGAGCATGAGCATGCGGTCCTGTTTCCACCCTGGTCCGAGACAGGCATTAAATCCGTGCTGAATCGCAATGGCTCCCAGTAGGAATACTGTTGCAATGAGTGCCCCGCCAATATAGGATGTCTGGTACGAAGGCAGGCTCATGCCAAGGACGGTTATTGATCCGGTGGTCAGTGCAGAGAATGTGAACGAACCTGAAATCATTGCAGAGAATCCCATAAGGGTCAGTGCTCCGACTACGGCCATTTCTGTGAGTGACTTGATCATCACCGGGATATGCATTGCTAATACCTCGTTTGCGAGGTAACCAAGGATTGCACCGATGACTGCTGCGAGAATTATCGCAACGATTGGCGCATATAATCCAAATTTCGTCGCAAACAGGAATGCAATAACCCCTGATCCGAATGCGATCATCCCGGCAGATGGAACCCCTGTTCCGATACCGTAACTTGCAAGGATCTTGATTGTATGGCTACCCCAGACAAGCGCTGCAATTGCTGCAAGCCCACCGAAGAATGCAAATATCTGTGTCCCTACAATCACGTTGAGGTATGAGAGATAAAGCCCGATCACTGCGAGTACGAGCCCGGCGATGAGAATCTTCTGGTGGGGTATACCACCTTCGATAACTTCAATTTTTACCGACATTTTCTAACACCTCACACCATCACCAGCAGAATTGCCGCTACTCCGCAGAGTGCGGATGCAACTGCCGATGCAATTAATGCACGCGGGAATCGTTTGAACTTCGGGTCGTGCGGGCCTTCGATCGTTCCTGTGATGTTGTATGCGGCTAGCACTGCAATAACAAGGAAGATACCGATAGCAAACATCCCGGCAAGTGAGACTGCAACGGGTGCAATCTGTACTGCGGTTGCTTTCATAACTCCCGGCAGGGATGCCTGGTATACATCGAGCAGCATCAGGTAGATCAATGTACCGCCTGCACCACCAAGGAGACCGCCAATGACTCCGCCAACAAACGATACGAACGGTAATCCATGACCTTCTGTACCCTGGGACTTGTATTCAGCCTGAGTGTCCCCGGTAATCGGGTCTTTTTTGACCTTTCCGGATGCAGCGGGAATACCCATTCCGTAGATATAGACGAAGTTCACGAAAAAGCACGTGATTGCAAGCATAAGGCCGCCACCAATAGCGCCCGTGATGACCGCAACAAGTGTTCCCTGTGAAGCCGCCCATGCGCCGCCAAAGAGACCGGCAAGACCGCCACCAGCTGCCAGCATCGCGACACCCGTCGCAATACCGGGAGCTTGTCCCATTGCAGCCGGTGCACCACCGACTGGTACAAAGTGCACACCGAAACCGATGAGCAGCCCGCCGATGACGATCCCGATAAGGGCTGTCATGGCAAGTGGTGTGCCGAGCTTGTACATCAATGCGAATATAATTACGAAGATAACCAGCGAGATTATTGCCGGAACTGGCGCAATCCCTGTTGAGCCTCCTGCCGGCTTTGCACCTCCAAGAGCGCTCATGAGGACGCCTCCTCCGTTGGTTTTGTATACGGTCCGTAGTTCTTTCGTGCCCAGACCTCAATGTAGCGGTCGATCACGGTGAAGACCAGGATAATAATAACTCCTACGATAATCGCACCCCATCCGGCACCAATTTTCTCAAAGAGAACTGTTCTCCAGAGTTCGAGGAATACGATCAATCCGAAACAGACCCCTGCTGCGGCCCCGCCGAGTTTAGCGGTGAAGAAACCATTATCAAGCGAGTTGCGCTCGCCTGCTTCTGCGTAACGGACGATGTTGCCCGATGCGGAGATCGGAACGCCTGCACCGAAATTCTGTGTCTGGTACTGCCGTTCTTTTCCGTAGTACGGGTTGCCAGTTGCAGATCCGGCTGCACCGAGAGCAATACCCCATACTAATCCGAGTAAGGGCAGTGGGAACGGGTGGCCGAGTGCGGCATTCATCAGGTGACAGAGTGTCACCGTTGCGAATATGGCGACAAATGCATGTGCCATGGTCACGGTGGTCATCGACTTGATGATATCGATATACACCGGCTGTCCAAACTTGGAAAGACTTGCAGTCCTTCCTAAATACGCCGTGGTTGAATATACTCCCTGGACGAAGGTGGCCAGTCCGGCCCCGAGGACGATCGCGAGAATCGGGTTGATCTGCATGGCCATAAATGCCCATGCAATTCCAGCCCCCAATGCGATCCAAAGACCCCAGGCGGGTGGTTCACCAGCAATTGCCTTGTTATAAATTCTATGGATGTAACCCATCTGCGGTGCAAGCTGAACCTGTGAGTTCGGGTCTCCCTGTGATCCGATATCAGATTCAACATTTTCCGCAGCACCGGCTACAGCGGCAAGTGCTCCTGCCAGTGCAGTAATTCCAATGCTAAATACAATGTTGTCCATTTAGCCTCCTCCTGCGTGCGGTAATAGTGCACGAGAGTGTTCATTCTGCATTACGACTCACATCGAGTACAAACCCTTTGTGGTTCAATAAACAGTTGATTATAACTTAATTAAAGGTTTCGAAAAGTTTTGAGGGTTTTATGGCGTTATTTTTGCCGGATTAAAAAAATAAAGGCATAACGGGGATATCAGCGAATGTTATATTTCGTTAACTTAAAAAAAATTGTGCAGTTTTTTTGGTATATATATTCTAATGAGCGCTCTTATCTAAAATTGGTCATCCGAAATAACCTGTACCAGGATTTCAGCACAAGCCGGGTAGAACGGTTTTAACAGGAAAAGAAAAAGTGGTATCCGGTGTTCGGGATTACCGTTGATATCAGGCCAGTACATCGTGTTTCTTAAAATGGGGCTGTTAATAGTCCGACACTGACCGATGCATCAGGGCCATGACGCCTGGTTTTTTTCGTTTCCCGTGACCCGGGTTGAACCCTGTCATTTCCATTGGAGGGGATTCAAACATCTCCCGGTCGAGCCGTTCACTAATCTCACTAAATATCCGTTTATACGCGATACAATGGGGGTCGACACCTTTTATTTCGCCTGCTGTCGGTGCAATTGCATTATATGGGCATCCACCCCTGCAGTACCTGATATGGGAACATCCGCTGCATTCCCTGTCCACGTATTCTTTATAGCTGGCCATCAGCTTTCCTGGCCGGGACTGGGCAAGTTCTTCGGGTGTGGGGTGATCCGTTACATTTCCCATGACATATTCCGGCATTCCCACAAAACGGTAACAGGGATAAATGCTACCGTCCGGTCCAACGGCAAATGTACTCCCCATGCAGTCCACGTAGGTGCAGACGGAACCGTGGCGGGTAAATACGCACCTGCAGAGGTCATTGATATTCATAATCTCCATGTCCCCGAAGTGTTCGAGGGACTTGTCCAGCAGGTACACGAGCAGTTCACCGTATTCTTCCGGACTGAGGGCCCATTGTTTTGGATTTTCTGATCGCAGCGAGGGCAATGCCGGGTGCAGTTTGAGGACAAACCCGTTCCGGTGGAAGAAATCAACTATTTCATCCCTGGATTTCACCGATTCATTTGTGAATGTACAGATGAACCGAACGGTGAGACCATTCTCTCTCGCAATGTTGTACCCGGTCATGGTCTTTTTGAAGTAACCGTCACCCCTCTGGGAATCATTGATATCCTCAGGTCCGTCAATGCTCGACCCAATCGGGACATGGTACTCTGCCAGGACCCGGGCTATTTCCGGGGTCATTCTCCAGAGGTTGGTCTGCATCGCAAACTCCGGTTTTAAGTGCTTTAAGCCATTCGAAAGGAGCGGTAATGCGTTCCGGTAAAAATCTGCCCCTGCGAGGAGGGGCTCCCCGCCATGGAACGTGAAGGTGACATGCTCCTCGGGGATGTTTTTAAGCCAGGTGACAACTTCCTGTACCGTTTCAATGCTCATCACGGGTGACCCTTCATCAGAACTCCAGCAATAACTACACTTTGAAGGACAACCTAACGTCGGGATGAGCATGATATGGAATGCATTTTTCATTACACCTGTTTACCGTTCCGGACCGTATAATAGTTTTCGTTTCAGGCCTCTTTACCATAAAAGAAATGGTGATTGGGTAATATTTACCCAATCTGTAAAAAACCCCCGATGTGGAGATCGCGAACTTCACAAACGAATACAAGGGAAAAAAATACTATTTCTGTGTCCCGGGCTGCAAGAAGAAATTTGATAGGTACCCGGCTGGATTCGCATACGTATTCTTGTTTTTCTTTAAAAAACCATAAAAGGCCGTATCGTCACCAGGAAGATTACCTGTACATGTTTTCTGGCACGTTTATTTCAAACCTGGCCCCTTTTCCAGGCTCGCCGGTCTCGGTGATCGTGATGCCGGTTATCGAAAGAATCTCCCTTGATAAGGCTAAGCCAAGCCCGGTGTTCTTCCCAAAGTCCCGTTCGAAGATCTTTTCCTTCTCCGCTGCAACGATACCATCACCATCATCTTCGCATACCACGATATGGTCCCCATCGAGTTCATCAACAGAGAACCGGATGGTCGTGATCTTTCCGCCGTACCGGGCTGCATTGTCCATCAGGTTATAAAACACTTTTATAACCAGCGGATCGGCGAACAC
>JBAXMF010000186.1:0-5108 GCA_037134435.1 Methanomicrobiales archaeon
CGGAAGCGAAGAGGCCATAAAGAAATGTGCCCCCGCTGTCAGCCGCGACCAGCTCCATGCGATTATTACAAAAATCGTTGATGAACGGGCGGCCTTCGTTCGGGAAAAAGGGAATGCGGCACTTGCACCGCTCATGGGTGTCGTGATGGCCGAAGTGCGGGGTTCATCGGACGGTAAAGTGGTCAGCGAACTTTTGAGAAAGGAGATCGAACGAGTCAGTTCATCCCGGTAGTCTTGTAATTACTGTCACTTTTTCTTTTATTTTCCCCTGTCAGCCCGGGGATAATGGCGAAACTTTATGAAGAATCCCGGCTCTAATCATAAAGGAGTTTCATGGGAAAGACAGGAACAACACAATGGGTACAGGTCAAAGGCGTAAAAGGCCAGATCAGGCTAGTCCCTAAATCAGAAGGTGAAGTGAAGAGACCAGGGCCTAACCAGCGGTTCAGGGCAGGCGCCACGCTGAAAAAGCTCGACCAGCTCTCCGGAGACCAGGGCGGCAGGCCGGGCGGACGGAAAGGCGGAAGAGGCGGCGGCAGGGGCGGTCGTGGCGGCAGGGGCCGTGACATGGGTAACCCCGCAGATACCATCGTGCGGAAATCCATGCGCCGCGCAAAAATATCGATAATGGGCGCAAAGCAGAAGTCTGCCCGATAATTTGGAATACCCACGAGGAATATATATGCCCCGGGGATGACGGGGCAACAGTAATTCCTCGCTCATTTTTTTGTGCGTTGATACCTATTATTAATCATTCCGGGGTTTCTATTGAATATGGATCTTACAGCGGCAATTAAGAACTACCAGTTCGCAGACCGGGCAAAAAGTGAACTGATTGTCTGTTCGCAACTGGTTACGGCCCTTGAAAGTTTCCCCGAAAAGGAGCGGGCAGGTGGCAAGCGGATGCTCATAATGATCATGGAAGCGGTACGTGCCGAACTTCAGATGGCATTGCATTCAAGCGAACAATCCGGCTTTCGAAAGTCTATTGATCTCCTGTCTTCAGCAATCAGCCTTGTTGAGAGTGAACAATACGGTCAGGCGTCCTTACGTATCAGTGAGGCAGTGACGGGTTCAACAACGGTTGCCCAGGCATCCTGGCAGGTACTAAACGAACATGGACTCCTCTGAATTTCTGGATTTGCTGATCAGCAGGACCTCTGTCCGGGATTACACCGACGAGGAACTGGCCGAGGACGATATCGTGTTCCTCCTTGACAGTGCCTGTACCGCCCCGAGTGCCGGGAATCTCGAAGCCTGGGATGTGGTGGTTATCAGGGAAACCGATCAGAAGGAGGCACTTATGGGGGCTGCGTATGATCAGCCACATATTTCTGCCGCCCCGGTCCTCTTTATTGTCTGTGCGAATTATGTGCGTTCAATGTCCCGGTATGGCGAACGCGGTATTTTGTATGCCGTGCAGGACGCGACCATTGCATGTACCTACATGATGCTGGCAGCCCATTCACGGCGGCTCCATTCCTGCTGGGTTGGCGCATTTGATGAAGATGGTGTGCGCGATATTCTCGGGCTCCCACCACATATCAGGGCCGTTGCCCTTCTCACGGTGGGGAAAGGAAGGCCGCCGGGTACACTGACGGGACGCATGGCCGTGGGTGAACATGTGCATTTTGATGCCTGGTAACCGGGACCATGATTGAGTACAAAAATAATTTATTCGGAGATGAAATTCTATAATGCCAGATTATAATGTCACACTTGAATCTGCCTGGATTATAAAAGACGTAAAAACGCTTGATGATGCGATAGGGATTGCAATCAGTGAGGCCGGAAAGCGTCTGAACCCCCAGGCCAAATTTGTGGAAGTAGAAGCAGGAATGCTTGCCTGTCCGTTCTGCGAAGGTGAACTTAACAGTGCGATTGTGGTTGCAGACACCGCTCTCGTTGGCCTCCTTCTTGATATGAAAGTGTTCCGTGCCGAGTCCCCGGAACACGCATCGCGGATTGCAAAATCAACGATTGGAAAAGCACTGCGCGATATCCCCCTGCAGGTAAAGGATGTGCAGGACATAAATGAACCAATGCCAATAGAGCAAAAGAAACCTAAAAAAGAAAAGTCTGGACAAAAGAGATCACATTTACCAGAAACAGGCGTGAGTGGAGAGAAAAACACGAGGGAAAGGATCAACAGGGACATGGATGAAGAGGGACTATGATCTCGGTGGTCGGACACACGGCAATCGATTATATCAGCCGTGTCCCCCGGTTCCCATCCGTGAATGGTTCAATCCATATTCTTGACCGGAAGGTATACTTTGGCGGTGGGGCTGCGAACATTGCAGCCGGAATTGCAAAGCTCGATGAGTCCTGCACCCTTGTCAGTGCAGTAGGGGATGATTTTTCCGGGAGCGAATACGAGCATTGGATGGAACGACTTGGAATTACCATGCAGTTCTATACCATCCCTGGTGCCCATACCGCCACAGCATTCATGTTTACCGATGAGGCAGGCGACCAGATCACGTTTTTTGAATGGGGCGCATCGGTAGCGTTTGAAAAAGAGGATGCACCATCACTCCCGTTTGTTCATATGGCAACGGCAGATCCGGGGTTTAATGTCAGGGTTGCCGAACGGAGTGAATTTGCCACCTTCGATCCGGGGCAGGACCTTCACCGCTACACTAAAGAGCAGCTTGACGCAATCCTTGGCTCTATCAATGTATTATTTGCAAACCAGCATGAGATCACGGGAATGGAAAAAATCCTTGGTACAAGCAAGGAAGAGATAATCAGCCGTGTCCCGATGGCCGTAATTACCCTGGGAAAGGAGGGGAGTGTCCTTCATGAAAAGGGGAATTCAACCCGGATACCTGCATTTCCTGTGACGATGGCCGACCCGACCGGTGCTGGTGACGCGTACCGCGCAGGTTTTCTGACGGCATATCACCGGGGATACGGACCCCTGACCTCCTGTAAAATAGGAACTATTACCGCATCCTTCGCAGTAGAATCGATTGGGTGCCAGACGAACCTGCCAGGCTGGGATCAGATGGAAGCCCGGTACGGGAAGTCTTTTGGAAGCCTTTTAGAACCCACAAGATCGAAGTAATAGTATCATGGGGTATGCGGCGCTCACATCTGGTGGGAAGGACTCGATCCTTTCGGTCCAGAAAGCAATTGACCGGGGGATCCAGGTCACCCACCTCGTCACAGTCCGGCCGGAAAACCCCGACTCCTTCATGTTTCACAGCTCCAACCTTGATGCGGTACCAGTTATCGCCCGTCTTTCTGGGATTAATTATGCTGAAATTCTTACAAAAGGAGAGAAAGAAGACGAATTAAAAGACCTTTCATGCGGCCTTGAACAACTTGAAATTGATGGAATAACCGTCGGTGCCGTGAATTCAACCTACCAGTATGAACGTGTCCATGCAATTGCAGAAAATCTTGGCATCGAAGTGTTTGCGCCGCTCTGGCAGATGGACCCCGGACTGCTGCTCCGTGAAGTTGCGGAGAGAATGGATGTCATCATCGTGGTGACTGCGGCAGATGGTTTATCCGAAGACCTGTTAGGTAGCCACATCAATTACGACTTAATCGAGCAACTCACGCAAATCTCCGCCCGCCATCATATCCACCTGGCCGGTGAAGGTGGGGAATACGAGAGCCTGGCACTGAATGCGCCATTCTATTCACGACCACTCCGGTATACCAGTACACAGGTCCTCCGTCATGGTGCCGGCCGGAACGAACTTTTATTGGGAGGTTTCTCCTGATGGCCGTGGCAGCGGATGTCCGTCTTGAACGGCTCAGCAGATATCTTTTCAACGCTCCTTCCTGGCCGGTATCACTCCTGATACTGGTAGTGCTCGGGCTGATTATTGATGGTGCGAGTATCAGGATTTACGGGGGTTTCATCTTCTTAGGGACGCTTGGGTTTACCATCCCTGCAATTGTCGCATTTCTCTGTACGAAACCCTACATTGACGTATCAGGGAAACAGATGACCTGGAACAGGTCAGGATTACTTGCACTCGCATGTACAATTTTTTCGGTAATTATCACCCTGTCATCCATGGTTTTTTCGGTCAGCCTGCTGCCGCTTTTTTTTGCGATTTCACTTGGTTTCATATCAGGGATACGGCTGATGGTACTGGTCGCAATTTCCGATTACCGGGTAGCTCATATGCTCCCGCCTGCATTATTCCAGGCTGCTGCAGCGATAATTCTTGGGACCCTTATCTTCCCGTCCCCGTTCTTTACTCTTGCGATTGTACTGGTGATCGTCTTTGTCCTGATCTTTATCCTGATCCTCTGGCTGATCGAACGGCCACTTCAGCGAGCCTTTAATATCAGGGTACTCTCATTTCTGAATGCATTTATCGCCCACCTCACCGATGGGTCGAAGGGTATGGAAGACTTTTTCCGCGAGATCGGGGAGGAGGTTTACGTCCCGCAGGTGAGCCTTTTCTTCCGGAAAAACGGGAAAAACAGCATAATTTTTACCGTCCCGAATGTTCACCCCGGCCCGATGGGGGATATTGGAGGTGGTAATATCCCACGATGCCTGCAGGAAGCGTTCGAGGGCATTGTGATGGTCCCACACGGTTGTGCCACCCATGATTTCAACCTGGTATCAGAGAAAGAGATACAGAAAATTGTCGATGCAATGCAGGGTCCGATGAATGATCTTACCTTCCATCCAACCGCAAGCAGGTCAGAACGCATCCAGTCAGGTTCTGTTTCGCTTCTCGTCCAGAGGTTTGGCGATGCGCTCCTCATGGTCAGTACCCGTTCGCCTTTAAGGACTGAAGATCTTGATTTCAATATCGGGATGACAATTATGGCAGAAGGGCATCGTGTGAGCCAGGATATCCTGTTCGTTGATGCCCATAACTGCTGTACAAAGGATATGACCCCGGTCCATCCGGCAACTGCGATTGCTAGGGAATACATGAACGCCAGTAAAGAAGCTTTCAGACGTTATTCCGGGATGGAATCCCACCTACTGAGGATCGGTGTGGCCCACATGGCAGTCCCTTACACCCGTGAGGAGGGGTTTGGAGACCAGGGCCTCCAGGTGCTTATCGTATCGGCCGGCGACCAGACTACGGCCTATGTATTATTTGACGGCAACAATATCCAGG
>JBAXMF010000187.1:0-5103 GCA_037134435.1 Methanomicrobiales archaeon
TTTCACAGAAATGACGAGAAGAATGGGGGAGAAGACGTTTGATTTAAGAGTACTGTTACTGCTTGATCTGGCGTCTGGTTCCCCTCTTGTATACGGTGAACGCTTGATGTTACGGTTTGAACCCAACTATCCGCCGATCCTTTATCCTTCGTATCAAGTCCATAAAAGGAGGCTGTTTGTATGGCGTTACCCGCTGAAAAAGATAATCCGATGCAGAAAGCTGTATGGTTAATAGAGGAACGAATCTTAAGGCCGATATTATCAAAGTCGGTCACCATTGCAGTGCCACATCATCCAGCTCAGCATTCCTGACCAAAGTACATCCGAAGATCAGCATCATCGAAGTAGGGGCCGGGAATTCCTATGGTCACCCGACATCAGCGACACTGGATCGTCTGGCCCGGGTGGGGTCCGCTGTGTAACGCACCGACCTGGATGGCGATGTAACAGTGACACCGACGGCTCAACATACGATGTAAAAACAGGACAGACGAGCAGCCAGCAGGTGGTAGGCTCTGCAAAACTGTTACACGCAGCAGGCGGGGATTAACGAAGGGGATATTGTCAATATCGCCATTACGAAGGATGCTACTGCGACCGATGAAGCGAAGGAACGGGTGATGAGTTTGATTGAGAAATTGAAGGGGGAGGGGTAGCGAGATTTGTCATGGCGAGTTATTACCCGTTTATTTTTAAAAATAATATACTCTGGACTCTGATAATTCACCCGACTGGATTATTGTCTTTTTAGAATAAATCGATCTACAATATCAGGAATTAATGGCGGAATAGAGATCAATTATCCGATTAAGTGTTTTCCAGCCTTTATCAGTAATAATATAATCCCCTCTTTCATGTCGTTGAAGGATCATTCCTGTATCGGTGAGTTTTTTAATGTGGAATAACAGGTTTCCGCCACGGAGTCCGGTCAACTGTGAAAGTTCTGAAAAGGTTCGGGTCTGCCCGCTCAGGGATTTCAATATCTGGAACCGCTGGACATTAGCTACAGGTTCAAGGATATTCCTGACCAGGTCGTCATCAGATATCACAGCACATATTGGATTTTCCTTATTTGAACGTTCATAGATCCCAAGCGACTTGACGAGATCAACCTGTTTTTCAAAGAGCCTGCTAACTTCCTGGAAACAGGTATCACAGCGTTCAAATGGGCCTTTTTTTCTCATGCCCTTCAATTGTTCCCGAAACGATACAACGAGATCTTCGCTTACCCGTTCATCTTTGATATGTTTCGCAGAGGCCTGTAAAAATTCCATAAATACTGCAAAACAACTTTCCTGCATTTTACAATCAGGAACCATATTTTTCGATAATTCTGTATTTGCTGTATCGACATGGTGGTTCACGAAAAGGTTTGCATAATTGTTTTTCAGATCGCTTATTACAACCTGGATGTTCTGTGTGTTCGCATTTTCGATAAAGCGTTTTAATTCATTCCGAAGACCGTTGATTTCGGTTTTTATTTCATGTAATTGAGATGCCGATGATGTACCTGCCATTACTGCCCCGCAACTCTCATGGTTCGTGGTTCAACAATATTACTGTAAAGGTCATACAACTGTAGTAACTTCTTTTAGTATATTTTTATGACCGTTCTGTATATATCACAAACCGATCCAGTATGTGTTGGTAAGGACCATGGCACAATCTGTAAAAGACCAGCTCCATGCGCAAATCACAGGAGCACTAAAAAGCGCAAAATTTCCGATCAAGACCCCTGCAGACCTCATTGCAGCATTTCCAATGGGTGCAGACACAACCTGCCAGGTAGGCGATGTCAAGATGACGGCTGGTGAAGCAGGAAAACTATTAACCGCCAGCGACTTCCCCTTCAAGAGTGCGGATAGCGTCGCTGAAACAATTCTCTCCCGTGCAGGAATGTAAGTTCGAGGATAATTATCCTCTCCTGCGGGTCGCAGGAATTATTTTTGATGAAAATTAGTAACTGTTCAGCTAATTTCCTGATATTTTCTTTGAATTTTTTTCATTATCACAGGGTTGAATGTGATAAAAGTAGGTTATAATTCAAATCTGTGGCTCTATACACTCCGGATAATCCCGGTATGTCAGTTGGGCAGCATCCGGGAAGGCCTTTACGATATTCCCTGGCTTTCCAGATTTCAAGCATGACAAAGAAAATAATGCTTACCGACGTCGATGAAAGGGGTATGATTTTGGGGATATTTACACTAGCCAGAAACAGACTGCGGACGAGAATATATTGTGTTTAACCGCTTTCCGTTACTGATGAGCTCGATTCCTTTAGATCTGATCCCACCGCGCAACGACACTCTTACAGGCCGTTTTTGCTCATTTTGCTAGGAAAGGGGCGAACATCGGTGCGATTGTGGGCAGGTTGAAGTACTCATGCCAGAGTGTGATGCGTCCATGGTGCACTTCCATTACACCCGTGACGGGCAACTCAACCCAGCCATTTGGGAGGAGGTGCCGGTCGAGTCGCTCCATAAATACGACGGTGCCTTGTGCCGCTTCGCGCAGCACAATAAACTCGTTTTCAATGGTTGGCGCGAAGAATGGCTCCAGTACGGCACGAATACCCGCCGGCCCATAGACCTTGGCCTCAGGCATGGGCAAGTTATCGTACTCACAATCATCGGAAACATACGAAAGTGCCTTGTCGTAGTCGAGCGTCGCCATTGCCGCAAAGAATGCCTTGACGACTTCAAGGGGAGACTGGGGATTCGTCGTGATAGATGTCATAATCATTATTCTCTTGGTATAGTGATTTAAACAATTCACACCAAATAAACTCAAGGAAGTTTAATGTCTGACATCGATTTGCTCCAGAAGATCGGTCTTTCAAAATACCAGGCATTAATTTATGCCTGCCTGCTTCGAAAAGGCCCACTTGATGCGAGAATTCTGTCGGGAGAATCTCATGTTCCTATGGGAAAAATCTATGCAACGCTCTCCCAACTTCTCATAAATGAAATAATTATCGAACATTCCGGAAGGCCAAAAAAATATGAAGCCATTACTCCGGAAATTGCACTTCAACGAATCTATATGAAATATTATATCGAACATGAAAAACAGCGAGAGGATTTAAAAAATACCATAACTCAACTCGAACAGGGTTTAGAGAGAAAAAACCTTACTTCTCCCATCCTTCAGGATTTACAGATTATGTACTGCAATGAAGATATCCTGAATTATTTCATCCGGATACACAATGAAGCGAAAAATGAAGTGATATATGTTACCCAGATTCGCTATGGTTCATTTAATTCAGAACCTGATGAAAGAACATTATATTCATTAATGAATAACCTGGTCAGTCTTTTGAAAAGGGGAATCTCTGTAAAAATAATTTACCCCAATTCCCCTTATTTAAATTTCTTTTCCCAAATCGCCACCTGCATCCAGGATGATGATACCCTGCAACGGTATCATGATTTAGTTGAAATCCGGGTTTGCGACACGGAACATAACTTCATACTCGTGGACAAAACAACATGCATTTTTGAACCTGAGGATCAAAGAGATCTCGCCCGACCTTATGCAATGATCAGGATTCGTGATGCTATTCTGAATTCCCAGCTAAGAGGGATTTTTCAAGAATTATGGGAAAATGCCATCCCTATCAGGAATGAGTAAGTTTATGAAGCTGTTTGTACATTGTTTACTTATCTGTTGACTATGTATTTTTCTATAAAAAAATACATAATTCCACCCCTACCCCACCACATCAAACGTCTTCACGAATAACGTCCACCGCACATCCTCACCGATGCTGAACCGGACGTTGGCCATGAGGTCTTTACCGATCGAGTTCACATAACCGAGCTCGGTAGCCCTACCAATCCCCGCAAGACTCCTCGAACCGAACTCCATCGATCCAAAACCCGACCATGAGCCAATAGCAGTGAACGCAAACGAATCCGGTATCTCCAGGTCTGGCTAGTCATCCAACAACACCTGCAGGTACCCCTGGCTAATCTACGTTAACCCCAAATTCAGGAAATCCCACTATTTTACGCCCGAATTAGCGAAATGATACCCCCACATAGGTATCCACACCCCACCCCGATCTGTAGAATCCACTCTCGTTCGTTTAAATCGCCCGCATTTGGCCCCGATTAGGTTTGATGCCGAATACGACTAAATTGGGCGATTTTCCCTTAATCCAATCAATTTTTGGCCTTTATTTGGTGTTTATCTCACTCATGATCCAGCAAACGCCACAGTTTAGACGGCGTAATAGCCCGATTTACGGTGTTTCACGATCTGAAGAATGGTCCGGAGAGAACGATTTATAGCTGTAATAACGCACAAAGTTTTTGGTTCACTTCATCTCTCGCAAACCCGGTCGAGTTCACCCAGTTCTGCGATAACCAGATGCCGTAATACGGTTGCTAATTTATCCAATCTGATAACCGAGTCGACTTTTTTCCCCGTGCATTCGAATCCAGGGTTGCCTTTCTGAACCCGTGACCTCTAAACTGGTTGTTACACAATGGGTTTGAGAAGAGATAAATGCGAGAATGAGGTCGTATTTTCCTGAATAGAGGACGAGAGCCGGCCGAAGTTTTGAGGATGTCAGATCAGTAAAAGGAAATGGAATGAGGATAATATTTCCTTTCTTCGGAATACAACCTTTGCATCGTCAAGGGTATAGATGTCCGGCTCATTCTCGAGAAATTCTTTTAATGAACTATCGGAAAGTTTCATCATTCCAATTATTTCATGTTCATGAATCAGCTCATGGAGCATATCTTTGATCTCTGTTACCTGCTCTTTTATAACTTTTACATCCGATTCAATATCCATTTCTCTTGTACCCCTTTTGATCCAATCGGACTACCATTACTATCATATCTTAGTAAAGGTATTTTCCTGGGACTAATTATCTTGGAATGGTTCAAAAGTTTCGTCACTATTCCAATACCCTCTTGATGGAGATATTTCACCTTTTCATTTCTCCCCGGAATAGGTCTGGTGAGATAAAAAAAGCCAATTAAAGATGACCCAACGAAGCGTGTCATTCCTGTTCATGGGTGAGGCCGATGCCGAAAGCCGTATTGTCAATAGCGGAACGAATCTTCAGGCAGATATCCTCAAGGT
>JBAXMF010000188.1:0-5090 GCA_037134435.1 Methanomicrobiales archaeon
GCAAAACAGTCCAGATATCCACCTTCCCGATTGTTTTCCGCAACAGTATTTTATTCGGTGCCATCAGCCGGGATATCACCGAGCGCAAGCGGTTGGAGGAAGCACTGATCACCTCACAAGCTCTTCTGAACACAACCATTGATTCCATTCCTGATATCATTGGGATTCAAAATGTCGACCATACGATGGTCAGATATAATCGTGCCGGGTATGAATTTTTACACTTAACTCCGGAAGAGGTCTACGGACGCCGATGTTATGAACTGATTGGCCGGACGATTCCCTGCGAAGACTGTGCAACGGGAAAGGCGCTGATAACAAAAAAAACAGAACAATCGGAGAGATATCTGCCTGAATATGGCATTTATCTTGACTGCCGCTCCAGCCCGGTTTTGGATAAAAATGGTGAGATTGTTTTAATTGTTGAGCAATTGCGGGACATCACTGAGCGGAAGCGGGCGGAGGATGCGCTCCGGGAGAGTAAGGAACGCTTCCGTACCATTATCCATTCAATGCAGTTTGGGATCGTCATCATTGATGCCGAAACCCATACGATCCTTGACGCTAACGATGCAGCTCTTGAAATGATCGGGGATAGCAATGACGACGTTGTCGGCTCGGTATGCCACCGGTTTATCTGTCCTGCCGAATCCGGTAGATGCCCAGTCACGGATCTCGGGCAGGATATCGATTCCTCTGAACGAATCCTTCTCAATCTGCGGGGGGAAAAGATACCCATCATCAAGAGTGTTATCAAAACGACGATGGGTGGAAAGGTTGTATTGATAGAATCCTTCATCGACATCACCGAGCGCAAACGGGCGGAGGATGCGCTTGTAGAGAGCGAGTCATTCAACCGTGATCTTGTGGAGAACCTGCCCGAGTACATCATGGTATACAGACCGGACGGGAAGATCCTCTACGTGAACCCTGCTTCTGCGAGGGTTCTGGGATATAGTGCGGATGAGTTGGTCGGAACATCCGTGCTCCACTATGTCGCAGAAGAGCACCGGGAAGAAGTGATCTCAATGATGAAGGCCCGTCATGAAGGACGCGAAGTCCCTGCCTATGAAATCGATATCGTCGGACAGGACGGGCATCGGAGATCGGTGATCACGAAAGGCACACCGGTTCGGTAGCATGACAGCCCCGCGTTCCTCATTCTTCTCATCGACATTACGGAGCGCAAAGAATTGGAAAAGGAGAAGGAGTACCATGCGCAGGAACTCACGCAATTCTCAACATCACTCGCGACGGCAAACAAGAAGCTCACCCTCCTCTCTTCCATTACCCGGCACGATATCAACAACCAGCTCACGGTGCTGATGGGATCTATCTCCCTTCTCCAAAAGAAGCAGCCCGATGCCACTCAAAACGAGTATTTCCAGAAGATAGCAACCGCTGCAAAGCGGATCGCCGCAATGGTCCAGTTCACCAGGGAATACGAAGAGATCGGTATCCATGCCCCTGCCTGGCAGAACTGCCATAAACTCGTAGACACCGCGTCAAAGGAAGCCCCGCTTGGAATGGTCGTGGTGAAGAACGATCTTCCCTCCGGTGCAGAAGTGTTCGCCGATCCGCTGGTTGTAAAAGTGTTTTATAACCTGATGGACAATGCAGCCCGTTACGGCGGAAATATCACGACCATCCGGTTCTCTGTGCAGGAATCCGGGGGTAATCTTATCCTTATATGCGATGACGATGGCGACGGTATCGCTGCAACTGATAAGGCAAAGATCTTCGACCGGGGATTCGGGAAGAACACCGGGCTTGGCTTAGCCTTATCAAGGGAGATTCTTTCGATAACCGGCATCACGATTTGCGAACGTGGTGTACCCGGCAAGGGAGCACGGTTTGAGATGAAGGTACCGAAAGATACTTGGCGTATCACAGATAAGTGCAACTGATGCCAGATACACTCCGGGTCCTTTATGTCGATGACGACCCAGGTCTCCTGGAGATCGGCAAGCTGTTCTTAGAGGAGTCAGGTCGTTTCAGCGTTGACATCATTTCTTCTGCACCTGCTGCACTTACTCTCCTGAATGATAAGAAATACGATGCCATCATCTCCGATTACCAGATGCCGGGAATGGACGGTATCCAGTTCCTCATCGAGGTCCGGGCAAAATTTGAGTCGATACCGTTTATCCTGTTCACCGGGAAAGGCAGGGAAGATGTCGTCATCCAGGCAATCAACAGCGGAGCGGACTTTTATCTGCAGAAAGGCGGCGAACCGGGCGCACAGTTTGCCGAACTGACGCACAAGATCCAGATCGCAGTCGAACATCACCGGGCCGCAGAAAAGATACAGGCATTGAACAGGTTATATTCAGTACTTTCTGCAACCAATAAAGCTATTTTCAGCATCCAGACGAAAAATGAATTTTTTCATGAGATCTGCAGGATTCTCGTCGAAACCGGGGGGTTTCGCATGGCCTGGATCGGTATTGCCGACCCGGAGCAGAACCTCATCCGACCGGTAACATCTGCCGGGCATGTCGATGGATACCTTGATTCCATCAATATCTCTACCGAAGATGTCCCCCAGGGGAGGGGGCCGACCGGATCAGCATTCCGGGAAGGCAAGTACTTCTGGTCTAACGATATCACACAGGATCCACGCATGGAGCCATGGCGGGAAAACGCACTGTTACGCGGGTACCTCGCAAATGCGGCATTCGCATTTGCCCTTGGAACAAAAAACGCCGGTGTCCTATCACTTTATGCCCCGGTCACCGGATTTTTTGATGAGCCGATCATCGATCTTCTGGAGGAGTTAGCTGTTGATATCTCTTTTTACCTCAGGACAATAGACGATCAGAATGATCGGAAACGTTCTGATGAGGAACTTCTGATAAAAAGCGAAGAACTGATGGCTTCTTACGAGGAACTGAATGCAACGAATGAAAAACTTCGTCGCACGATGGATGAACTGGCAGGAAGAGAAAAACTCTTCCGTACCCTTTTCCAGGAGATGCTGAACGGTTTTGCAGTCCACGAGATTATCTGCGATGAATTCGGCAAGCCCCTGGATTACCGCTTTATTGATGTGAACCCGGCGTTTGAGCGGATGACCGGTCTCCGCCGTGAAAGTTTGATCGGCAAAACGGTGCTTGAAGTGCTACCGGGTATAGAACCCCTCTGGATTGAGCGGTATGGGCGTGTAGCCCTGACTGGATCCCCGGATCATTTTGAGAACTATTCCGGCGACTTAGGCAGGTCTTTTGAAGTAACCGTATACCAGAATGCACCTTATCAGTTCACGACCGTGATATCTGACATAACTGAGCGCAAACATGCGGAAGCGGACCTTCGGGCAAGCGAGGAATCACTATCAGCCATGCTGAACGGGATCACCGAATCGGCATTCCTTATGACCCCGGAAGGCACCGTCCTTGCTGCAAATGAAACCGTTGCAAGACGCCTCGGAATGAAACAGGCTGATGACCTCGTCGGTCAGAATGTATTAAGGCTTCTTCCGAAAGATGTCCAAATGAGCCGGCAGATCAAGATACAGGAAGTAATCCAGTCCGGGCAACCGGCACATTTTGAGGATTTCCGGCTGGGCCGGGTTATTTCCCAGACGATTTACCCTGTACAAGACCCGGACGGTACGGTTCGCCGTCTTGCAATTTTCGGGGTTGACGTTACCGATCGGAAGCTGACCGAAGAAGCCTTACATGAAACCGATGCAAGGTTGAAGTTTGCACTCCGTTCTGCAAAGTCGGGGTCCTGGGACTGGGACTTCCCTAGCGGGAAACTCGTATGGTCCCCGGAGTTCTTTGAACTGTTAGGTCTGCCCCCGGAAGTCCCACCGTCTTTTGAAACATGGCTTACCGCTTTGCATCCGGATGATCGCAAACGGTCCATGGAGAAGATTGATCAGTCGGTAAAAGATCACAAGGATCTCTGGAACGAATACCGGGTCCTCCTCCCGGAAGGGGGCTTGCGCTGGATTGGGGCTTCAGGCAGCACATCCTACAATGATCAAGGTGAACCGCTGCGCATGAGTGGGATATGTATTGATATCTCCGAACGCAAGCAGGCCGAAGAAGCATTGCGGGAGAGCGAAGCACGGTATCGTCTTCTCGCAGATAACGCAACCGATGTGATCTGGACGCTCGACCTCAATGGTACCTTTACCTACGTCAGCCCTTCGATCTTCCAACTCCGGGGATATACCCAGGAAGAGGTGATGCACCAGTCAATGCGCGAGGTGTTATCCGAAGGATCGGTTGCTATCGTGGAGGAAACGATACGGCAAACGTTGGAGGAGGTTAAATCAGGTATTATTCCTGCCCCGGTTGTGACCGAAATCGAGCAGCCCTGCAGGGATGGTTCATCGGTATGGACCGAGGTTGTCTCCCGGCTGTTCGTTGATGAGACCGGGAACCCTGCCGGATTTATCGGTATCAGCCGTAACATCACCGAACGCAGGCGGGCGGGTGAATTGTTAAGGGAAAGCGAGACACGTTTCCGCGCAATTCTTGATGCAACACCGTTTCCCATTGCCTTCGTTGATGTCCAGGATAACAACATTCAGTTCTGGAGCCGGAGTGCCCTCACCCTTTTCGGACATACGGCGCCTACCACACCTGAATGGTACCAAATAGCGTACCCCGATCCTGATTATCGGCGCGATGTGATTGATCGGTGGAAACCGTACCTGGAAAAGTCGAAACATTCCGGCCTGCCGGTCAACACCGGAGAATACCGGGTTACATGCCGTGATGGTTCAGTTCGCATTTGCGAGCTCTATGCCGCTCTCCTGCAAGACAACCTCATTGTCACGTTCAATGATATCACCGGGCGCAAACAGGCGGAGGAAGCACTTCTTAAAAAGGCCGAAGAACTCTGCGCAGCGAACGAGGAACTGACCGCTTCAGAAGAGGAACTGAGGCAGAATATGGTGGAATTGGCAGGGCAGGAACAAGCCCTGCTTGAGTCAAGACAGGAACTGGCAGATATCATAGAGTTCCTCCCGGATGCCACGTTCGTTATCGACCGGTGGGGAATAGTAATCGCATGGAACCGTGCGATGGAAGAAATGACCAGGATCAACAAGGATGAGATGATCGGCCAGGGAGACC
>JBAXMF010000189.1:0-5084 GCA_037134435.1 Methanomicrobiales archaeon
GTCCCGCACCGCCAGGATGGCGAGTCTTACCATTGTAGACGAGGTGACCCGGGCACTCCCCATGATAACGGGGTTCCTTATGACACTTCAGAAACAGGAGATTGTATTACTATCCAGGACCCCGGACAACAATTATTTCCTCACAGAGGCAATGAAAGAGATGGATAGGAGACTCGCCCATGCTCTGGATTGAAAAATATCGCCCTGCTGTATTTGAAGAAATTATCGGGCATGAACGCGTGGTGGAACACCTCCGGTCATTCACTTCAAGGGGGTCGCTCCCCCACCTCCTGATCAGCGGGCCGCATGGCACGGGTAAAAGTGCTGCTGTAGAGTGCGTGGCACGAAAACTCTACGGGGAGAACTGGGTTGGGAACTGCACCATGATGCATGCCTCCGACCTGTTCCTTCTTGGAAAAAAGTATCTTGAAGACGATGAGCGGTATGCACATATTTACCGGAAAGACGAGAGCCTGATCAATAATTTCAAACATATTATACGCTGGTATGCCTCGCTCCGGCCTCTCGATGCACCGTTTAAAATGGTAGTCATTGATGATGCCTCGGCGCTCACCCGTGATGCCCAGTCATCACTTCGGCGGACTATGGAACGGTATAGCCAGACCTGTCGTTTTGTCTTTTGCACCACCCATCCGGCTGCAATCATACCTGCAATCGCGTCCCGCTGTCTCCCCTTCTTTTTCGGGCCTGTCGCTCCCGACCTCGCGCAAGCCCACTTACGGGGGATACTTGCAAAAGAAAGGCCTGGTGGATGTTGCACCGATGACGAGATAGACTTAATAGTGCAGGCTTCTGGCGGCGATCTCAGGAAGTCGATAATGCTCCTCCAGATTGCCGCCGAATCCGGAGAACCGTTCGACCTCGCAAAATTCAGGGAGTCCGAGACTTCCATGGTGGCTTCGGCCATATACCTGGCCATTGCATCTGGTGACGGGGCTTCGGCGAACAGGCGTATCGAATCACTCATCATTGAATACGGCCTTACGGCAGGTGAGGTACTTGGCGAACTCAGGAAAGTGATGAAACGTGAGTATAATGATCCGAGGATCGCCTGCGCACTCGCTGATACCGACTACTTGATAGGCCACTGCAACAATGAATATATTCAACTCAATGCTTTTGCAGCAAGAATCATGAACGAGGTTTTCAGGTGAACGCGGTAGTAAACAAGGTCAGCAGCCATTATGACGAAGTAGCTGATATCTATGACTATCGTTACGATGCAAATTCTGGTAAATTCTATTATAACGACATCAGCCGGCATGTAATGGAATGGTTTCCAAAGGGCGGCAGGCTCCTTGATCTCGGGTGTGGAACAGGGCTTTTTGTCCGCCATTACGTGAATGAGGGGGGAGTGGCTGTTGGTATTGATATCAGCCGCGGGATGATCGGGAAAGCCTCTGATAAATGTGCCTCCAGCGATTTTACCATTGGGACAGCCGAAGTACTCCCCTTTTGTGATGGTTCATTTGATGCTGTTTCAAGCCTGCTTTCATTTTCCTACCTGAATCAACCGGAAATGGCCCTTGCCGAGACTTTTCGGGTACTCAGGCCCGGGAGTCCAATTGCCGTCTGCACACTTGGAAGGAATCTTTTCACACGCGGGCTTCCGGCACTGTACCATATCAGCGAGGCAATGAACCTGAAAAAGGCCTGTTTCGGGGCATTCGGAGAGCGGTATTACTCTGTCGAGGAGATGGAACAGCTCTTTTATGGCGCAGGTTTTATCGATGTGCGGGTAAAGCGATGCTCATTTGCACACTATAACCTTGCACGCCCGATATATGTTCTTGCGAAAAAAATTGAACCCTTCGTTGAACGGAATATTCCCTACCTTGCCTACAATATCTGTGCGAGTGGCAGAAAACCGTATGACGATGAGATGGAATCATTATAAGAACGTGATAGTTTAAGAGGACTTTGGCCTTATCCGTTCAATAATGCGTTGCTTCTTCTCAATCGCTGCGTCCGCTGCACGCCGGACTTTTTCCTTCATCTCTTCAAAATCGCACCGTTGTGATTCGACAACTTTTTTCAGGGGTGTGTAGGCTGCCTCCCTGAACCTTGGGGTGAAGTCCTGCTCCCTTCCGTCAACAACCAGGACTGCTTCAGCCTTACCCACGTCGACCCTTCCGATCTCGCTTATAGTAACACCTGTGCCCTGGATGACCTCGGTAATTGCCGGCACTGCAGACCGGGGTGCTGTGATCAGCAATGCATCAAGAGAGACGCCGAGATAGTCTATCGAGAGGTCTGACAGCATCTTCGCGACATCGGGCTGCACCAGGGACCCGACCTTGTTCTCTTCAATCACGATCCGGCACCCTGCTGTCTCCGCCATTTCGTACACATCCCCGCGGAGTCCGCCGTTTGTTACGTCGGTCATTGAATGGATTTGGGGGAGGGCATCACTGTTAAGCAGGGCTTCTGATGCGAGGAGGAAATTGAGGTTTATCGTCGCGTCGACTACATCCGGGAACCCGGAATATAGCGCTGCAGTTGCAATCGTGCCGCCCCCGGCCCCTTCAGTCATCAGGATGACATCACCAGGCCTTGTATTTTTCCTCGCGGTGAGGTGGCGGGCGATACCCACTGCTCCGACACAACCGGTCATGCGGCTTCCGAGTACCATGTCCCCACCAATACGGAGCGTTGACCCGGTCACCAGTGGCACTCCGATTACTTCGCCTACCGCCGTGATACCTGCTGTGTAGTCAAAGATTTTTGCGACATCCCCATCATCTGCCACATGAATATCAGAGAACAACATGACAGGATGTGCACCCATTACATACACATCCCGAAGCGTGGCCCGGGTCACATGAAAACCTGCAAGGAATGGAAAATCTGACAGGCGTGAGTGCATACCGTCGACAGTACAGATAATATACGGCCCCTCATCCCCCGGCTCCGCTGATTCCCCTGTCTTCTGGTGGTTGTTTACCGTTTTTCCCCGTGGTCCCAGCAGCACTGCCCCTGCATCGTCCATTTCATCAACACCGACTGATGCAGTAGTACGTCCGATGATCCTGGCTATCTCCCGGTGCGCAAAGAAATCACCGGTGCCCCTCGACCCGACACCAAAATCACCCATCTTAACACCGGAGTGCTCAAAGGCAAAAAAATCCCCTGTAAGGCCCCGGGTATTTCTTACTTCCTGAATAACTGCACGTGCGAATGACTCACTATAAGTAGTCGGGGCATTTTTGATCCGCTGAATGTGACTGGCAAGTTTTTGACTGATATCGTCGTCGCAGGTACCGGTATCCATCTGGCGCCGGACGAATTCCTCAACATCCATGAACATTGTTTCGCCGGAGTGCGATAAATAGTGGTGTGATCGTGCCCGGACGAACCCTTTCCACTCATTGGGTAACCGCCAGAAGGAAGCAGCAAATAGTGTCTTTTTGGCATGGTTGGAATTATTGCCACGTTGGATCAGGGGTCCGGAATGGGAATAGTAATTCGGTTCATTGTCGGTTAATTCAGAAAAAGGACCTGTTGCTGATCTGAATCTACATTTAGACCCTGGTTCTCAAATAAATTGGGGTCCTCACCCTGTCCGGTGCAGTTGATTTTCTGACTCCGTGTGAGGCCCGTGATGAATACCTCAACGTTCCGGGATTGATACCGGCCAGGGATTCGATCACGGCGACATCAATACCCGGATTGAGGTGAATAGTCTTGTAAACCAGGTGCCACATCTCTGTCCGGGAATATTTTCCCTGGAAATCTGCCGGTAGCCACCGTTTCTTATTGGTCTGATGCTTTTGGTTCCGTCAAACGGTTTCAGCTGAGCCATCACTCCCCCACACTGTTACACGCCCGGGGATTTTTGGTGAACGATTGATTCGTTACGCTTTGACCGCTCGTGTGTCAGGTGACGGGTCTCTTCTGCGTGATCATCTTAATAGAAACAAGTGCGGCATCACGTACTTTCAAATCAGGGTCGTTTGCAAGGCCCTGGAGAGCTGGCACAGCACGTTTGTCCCCGATCAGGCCGAGAGCCCTTGCTGAAACTTCACGTACATCATGTTTTTTATCATCGAGGAGCCCGATGACTGGTTCAACAGCAGACGGATCACGAAGTTTTCCAAGTGCTTCTGCCGCATTCCTTCTCAACCATTTTTCATCAGAACCAAGGACTGCAATAAGTGATCCAATTGCCCGCGGGTCCCCGATTCTCCCGAGCGATTCCGCGGCCAGCCAACTGATCGTCGGGTCGCCAAGGGCCTCGATGAGGGCTGGGACCGCATCCGGGTTGCCAATTTCCCCCAGGTAATCACATGCTTTTTCGCGGTCGATCTGAGATGGGCTTTTTAACAGGAACACCAGCACCGTAACGTCCTTATAGTATTTCGGTTCCATTTCAGCCTCAACCTGTTCTGTCTGGTACGGGGTCTCTGCATGCCCCTCATGTATGTCCTGCTCGACCGGAGTCTTTGTCATTTGCATCCTCTACGGGTGGAATAGTCCTCTCTGTTCCCGTATATGTGAATTCCTGCCGTAGAATATCAAATATTGCATGAATGTGTGCTGGTTGCACGGGTTCCCGTGCCATTGCGATGTAGCCCGGTACGCGATTGTCCCATAACTAAGAATGACTGGTTACCGTAGCAATGACGCGCAGGAGATCTGTTACCGCCAGTGGAGTTGGAAAGCCGATGATACGGATATTTTTGCCGGATTTCAAAATAGGATCTTTTTAAGGTGTTATCTGTCTCCATGTATGGGTCGTAATTGGATAGAATTCCCGGGGAACCGGTATCCTGGGCATTTCATCCTGTTCAGGAGATAGAACTTTGGGAAGGTTTTTTTGATTTTATCCAGTTGATTTGCAGAAATAACGCTAAACAGAAGATTTCAGTACCTTTTTATACCCCTTTATTTCCACTGGAGCGCACGATTTTCCTGACGTATTTTGTGGGCGAGTGGAGGTCCTTCACATGATATAGTGCAGGTATTGAGACGCCGAAGGAGACAACCCAGGATAACGGGTACCAGGGTCCAGGTTACCGGGGCACGTACCATAACGTTCGTATCGCTTCTTATCGTTTCATTTA
>JBAXMF010000190.1:0-5080 GCA_037134435.1 Methanomicrobiales archaeon
TATTCGTGAAGGTTGGTGTCCTGACACGTGACCTGACAAGATTCTTTGTCCCGTTACCTTTCAGGTAATGGACCAGTTCTCCCCGTGGCTGTTCAACCCTTGTGAAGTATTCACCATCTGGTGCCCCGGTCACTTTTACTTCAACCGGCCCATCAGGGATCTTCTGCACGGCCTGCCGTATCAGGTCAATTGATACAAACAGCTCCTTTGCCCGTACTGCGCAACGGGCATAACAATCACCCTGTGTCTCAACCACAGGTTCAAAGTGTAACTTGGAGAACGCAGCATAACCCAGTTTCCTCGTATCGATTGACCACCCGCTTCCCCGAAGAGTCGGGCCCACAGCACCGTACTCATATGCCTCTTTCTTTGGCAGGATACCCACCCCGCAAAGGCGGGATTTGATTGAACTGTCCCTGAGGAACACCTCTGTCAGTTCTTTCATCTCTTTTTCAAGTTCATTGAGTCCTGAGACCATCTGGTCAAGTTTTTCGCTGCTGATGTCCCGCCTGACGCCGCCGACCTTGCAGGAACCCTGGATAACCCGGCCACCCGTGGTCGCCTCCATATCGTCGAGGATGTGCTCGCGAAGTCTCCAGGCGTTCATGAACAGGTTTTCGAAACCAAGTACATCGGCAAACAGTCCCAGTGTCAGGAGGTGGGAATGGAGCCTCGAGTACTCACTCCATATTGTCCTGAGATACAATGCCCTCTCCGGTACTTCGATCTTCATAATCCCTTCTACGCCCTGGCAATAGGCTAACCCGTGAACGAATGAACAGATGCCGCATATCCGCTCTGCCACATACACATACTCGGTAAATTCCCGGCGCTCTACCAGTTTCTCAAGTCCCCTGTGGACATAGCCGATTGACGGTATTGCATCGACAACAATCTCGTCCTCGAGAACAAGGTCCAGGTGGATCGGTTCAGGAAGCACAGGGTGCTGTGGCCCGAACGGGATGATTATCTGCCTGGTCATGAGTCACCCTCCTTTGTCGTATCAGTACTGAATGGGTACTTAATCGTCGTACGGTAGAGTGTCCCTTTGAAATCAATGTTCATTCCCGTGACGCTGACCCCATAAAGGTCATGAATTTCATTCTCATAGATAAATGCCCCAAAATAAACTGCTGAAATACTCGGCAGAGTCCCGCCCTCCTGAAGGATGACCCGCAGGTTTTCAAACCGGTAATCTTTATCGAAACTATAATTGATCTCAAAATTTCCGTCTACCCTGGTGCACCCGATCTGGACAAGACGATAGCCCTCTTCAAAGAACCGGGTTGTCCTGGGCAAGAGTTCGTCGATGGTGATCATGGTGATCGGTTGTTCTTCGTATTTCATTCTGTACCAGCCTCTTTGACTGCGGTATTTATCTCTGGTTTACTCGCAACCCCCTTTACCATGGCGTTACGTTTCTCTTCAAGTATCCCCAGCGACTTCACAATTCCGTCAATAATCGATTCAGGCCTTGCGGCGCAGCCCGGCACATAGACATCAACCGGGATCAGCTTATCGATACCACCCATGACATTGTAACATTCACGGAACACACCGCCCGATGCAGCGCAGATACCAATTGCCACGACGACCTTCGGGTCAGGGATCTGCTCATAGAGGTTCACCAGTACATCCTTGTTCTCTTCGTTGATGGAGCCGGTAACGACGAAAACATCGGCGTGTTTTGGGTTTCCAGTGTTGATAATTCCAAACCGTTCCACATCATACATCGGGGTGAGGCAGGCGAGTATCTCAATATCACAGCCATTACAACTGCTTGCATTGTAGTGCAGGAGCCAGGGGGATTTTGAAAGGTAGGTCATTTTAAAAGCCCTCCGATAATGTAGAGAGCAGCGAGGTTTAGGATTCCAAGTACTGCGGTGATTAACCAGCTGCTTTTCAGGGCAAGCGGCCATTTCACACGCGCAAAGGTATTGTCAATAAAGATCTCGAACACGTAGATGATTATTATCGCGATGACCGCAATCACCGGGCTCCAGGAGAAGAACAGGTATACAAATCCGAGCAGGAATATTGCTTCATACCAGTGTGCAATTTCAATACTCCCTAAAGTAGGTCCTGAGAACTCTGTCGTGACTCCTTTTACCAGTTCCTGGTGGGCATGGTGTGATGTTGACAGGTCGAAGGGGGACTTGCGGAGTTTCATGGTGAGAATATAGACAAATCCTGCGAAGAGTCCCGGGATAAACAGAATGAGTGGTATTTTTGTGGCCGCGATATCTGCAACATAGAAACTT
This sequence comes from Methanomicrobiales archaeon, assembly GCA_037134435.1. Classification (GTDB taxonomy): domain Archaea; phylum Halobacteriota; class Methanomicrobia; order Methanomicrobiales; family Methanospirillaceae; genus CAIKOD01. The sequence goes on from JBAXMF010000190.1 coordinate 2,262, forward strand.
TTTGTGACCATGTACATGCCAACCGCAGAGAGAATGATAATCGGTTCACAGGCCATCAGCTGAATTAGCTCTCTTTCAGCACCCACATGGCTGTATGGGGAGTTGGAAGCATACGCACCGAGTACGAGGAACACGTGAGCCAGGGTGAACGCAAAGATCACCAGTAGAAGGTCTCCCCCACCGAAAAACAACGCCCCTGACAATGCGATGAACACTAGGTAACACAGTACATAGAAATTCTGCGAACTTGTTACCACGACCTTTTCTTTCTCGAACAGCTTGCCAACATCATAGAACGGCTGGAGTATCGGGGGGCCCACACGCCCTTGCATCCGTGCGGTAATCCTGCGATCGATCCCGGCAATCAGGCCCCCGGCGATTGGTGCAAGGAGTAGAAACAGTACTGCGTAGATGATTGACATCAGTGCACCAACCCTGCATAGGCGACCCCCGCAAACATGACCACAATGAGTGTGATACAAAGGGGAATTCCTATTTTAGACATTATTTTCTCCCCGAAGTAATTCTCCATATAATAATTGCTCAGGGTCACTTCACGGTCGATCCCGATGGCGCCGGTGAAATGCATCCGGTTCGTTGTGGTCATACCACCCATGTATGGTTTGAGCTGTCGATGGTCCTTTTTATAATACAGCATGGAGATGGGTAATACCATCAGCAGGAACAGCATGATCAACATAATCGTCACGTTTTCCTGGGCGAGAAGGGTAACATGTCCATATATTGCAAGTAGCCAGGGCTCGACGAGGTATGAAGATATTAGTGGGAATAAAACGGTCGCAAGAACCATTAATCCTGCCAGGAATGAAAGTACGAGCCATTCCGTACGGCTGACCCTTCGTTCGGCATCCTCTACGGGCGGGGTGACTGATATCAGCCGCCCCATCCATTTTGCCCAGAAAAATACGGTAAGAGCACTTCCAAACGCCAGGATCACGACAAATATGAGCCCGTATGGAACATCAATAAAAGCCCTTATCGCTGCCCATTTGGATATTAACATGCCGAACGGTGCAAGGAACATCCCTGCCATCCCAATGAGCATCATGAGGGCTACTTTTGGCATCCTGGTGATCAGGCCGCTCATGTCCTCGATGTCGCGGCTGCCGATCTGGTGCTCGACTGTTCCCACACAGAGGAAGAGGAGTGACTTAGATACTGCATGGAAGATGATCAGGAGTATGGCCGCCCATATCGCCTCGTACGTTCCGATGCCGGCGCAGGCGACGATAAGGCCCAGGTTTGCAATCGTCGAATATGCGAGGACTTTCTTTGCATTACTCTGTGATATGGCGATTGCCGAAGCGAGAAGGAATGTGAAACCCCCGATAAGGGCAATCATAAATCCTGGTGTTGTACCCTGGAGGACGGGTGCGAACCGTACCATCACGTACACCCCTGCCTTCACCATTGTACTTGAATGCAGGAGGGCCGATACCGGAGTAGGGGCAACCATTGCGCCGACCAGCCATGATGAGAACGGGAACTGGGCGGACTTCGTAATACCCGCGAAACTGATAAGGACTGCAGGAATCAGAGCAATGATACCTCCTGTTGCAATCAGCTTGTCCAGTTCCATACCCCCACCAGTTGTTGCGAGCCAGATGAGTGCGCCCGCAAATGCCAACCCTCCCAGGAGGTTCATATTCAGGGCAAGGAATGAGTTCTTCATCGCCTCATCAGTCTGGGTATAGCCGATCAGGAGGAATGACGACAGTGTCGTGATCTCCCAGAAGAAGAAGAGCCAAGCAAGATTATTCGCGAACACCAGGCCGAACATTGCGGTGAGGATGACAAACATGATAAAGAAAAACGTCCGTCTCCGATCCTTCAGTTCGGGGTGATGCTGGTGGAAGTCCTTCATGTAACTGATGGCATATACGCAGATGAGGCTCCCGATAATCCCTATTATCAGGGCCATGATAATAGAGAACTGGTCCACGAAGAAATTGTTCTCCGGGACAACACCATGACTGATGCCAAACTCAAAGTACACCATCAGTGCCGACTGAATGATTGTCAGGGCAATTGCGATATAATTCTTGTACCTGACACCCATGTACAGGATGAAGAGCGCAATTCCCATTCCTATCAGGAACATCAATTCGCCCATCGGTTCAGGTGAAACGGGGAAAAACACCGTTCCACTGGTTGCGTACGCTGCAAGCAGCCATACTGATACAGCTGCAATAAGCAGTGCTGATACCCCCACCACTGCACCCCTCACATTATCAGATTTGATAAGAAGGAGGACGATCGCCGCGATAAAGGGGAATAGAATAAGGAAAAATAACAGGTCCACCTAAAATCCCTCTCATAACTCATTCGATATTTATCATTATTAATCATCCTAAATTATTATCCAGAAAGACTCTTGGGTATGAACAAATAGGTCGGGACCTTTTAGTGCCCCCTGAAGCAACACTTCCTGAACATATCCTCCTGTTGACTGTATAGAATACCGATTGTGAACCAGCTGCTTTCCAGAATAATAAAATGAGTGCCAGAGACACTTTTGTCACACCATGTTGTTCCCTGTTGGAAGAGGCGCAGGAAGCGATACGCTCTTATGATCAACGAAATAGTATTTATCAGGAAATTTACTATGCTCGATTACATCAGGAAATTCGAGAGAATAATGTATATCGCCCTGATTATCCTCCTCGGTGGGGTAATCCTGTTTTCGATCGTCGAGTTGGTATGGATCCTCTATGTGGGTATATTCCGGATCACTGAGTACCGCCTTGATAACCTTGAATTAATCCAAGTATTTGGGTTCTTCCTCCTTGTGGTGATTG
>JBAXMF010000191.1:0-5072 GCA_037134435.1 Methanomicrobiales archaeon
ACCCATGAACCGTTTCCGCGTTACCAAAAAAAGACCCGGGGCCAGACGATTAGCATGTCCATCAGGTAGATGGAGTTTCGTTTGTTTCCGGGGAAAAAGGAGGAGAATTCATGAATATACTAAAACTACCGGGCAGCCGTATCCTGCTCATAGCCGTAATCGTGATGGGGCTTTTCCTTTCACCCGTTGCCGTGGCAGATGTGCCGGTGGCATTGTTGTATGGTATGGAAGTACTCCCGGGAGCTGCATCAACACAACCAGCATGGGATACGGTTTCGGAACCGTATGCATTGGGATCAGTCTCCGCGTACGGGAGTGCAAGTAGCCGGACTCCATCGTCGCATCTCACATTTTCAGAGATGGTGTCAGCCAGTGGTAAGATAACAAGCTTTTCCTACTCATTCCATTATGGGGGATAGGCCGAAATCCAAAAATCCATACAGGTACAACAGGCTGGAGAAAAAGACCCCTAACGGGGTCTCCTTACTCAACATTATTCCAGGTTTTTGTGTAATCTCTGGATATTACAAGAAATCATGGGGATACCCATTCTCTGCAGCCACGAGATTATTTCATGGAAGGTCTATCAAAAGGAGCCAACCTGAACCCAGCGAAACATACATTCAGGCGTTAAGGGAACCCTTTTTAACAGGTGCAAATGACGTAATGTCGGGGCGCTGGTATCAGCATGCATCATTCATCAAATAATTCTAAAAAAACCGGTTACCCTGGGATAATAGCCACCATCGTTGATGGAATGGACCATCCATTAGTTCTTGTCAATGATCAGCGAGTGAAACATTGGCATCATACAGCAACCCAACGATAATGCAGCGGAAGCCATAATCCCAAACACCCGGGTATTGTTCAGACAACAAATACTTTTTTTATCAGGCCGTCTTTCATGATCGAGATCTTTCCACCGCTTTGAGAGACTACAAACCCGATTGCATTTGTCATCTGGCTGATCCCTGCTACTGATGAATGCCGTGTACCGTAGCCTTCCGGAATTTTCAATTTCAGGTTATCGATGATGAAGTGTCGGCCGGACGCCTCGATAAATCCATCTTCCCTGATTACGAACGCCCCGTCCATCGTGGCCAGTCCCTTGATTATCTCGGTATTACCTGGGTTCGTGATAAGCCGCTTCTCTGCATCCTGGCCTGCAAATGAATTGATGGTGCATTCCCTCGAATGGGCCATGACAGAATCCGTATCCCCGATTACAAACGAGGTGCCAATCCGGTGCCCCTCATGTCCATCCCGGGAGATCTCCACGCAGAGGTGGAACACCGAGTCAAATACCCCTTCGTTCACCCGGGTGCCCTTCAGTACTGAATACTTCCAGGGGTCGGCACGGATCCGCCCCGATTTTCCTGGCCCCTGCCCGGTGATATCCTCGCCAAGACAGAGCATTCCCGATAGTTTTCGTTCCGCATCAATGAGCGGGAGAATTTTCCATGCAACCCAGAACTTCTCCCCCGATTTTTTCGTATTCTCAAACGCATGAACGGTATAGCCGTCCCTGCAAAAGACCGGGTCGTTGATCATTGCGATCATCTCTCCCGCATACCGGGAATGTTCGGGGACGATGGTCCCGACAAGGTTCTTCCCGGTGACCTCCCCGGCCTGGTACCCGAATGCTTCCATCGCACGGGCGTTGGCATGGGTAATTATCCCCTCGTCATCTGTTGTAATGACAATCCCCGTGACCTTGGCGATGGCATCATCAAATGACCCGGAAAGGACCCACTCCGAGGGAAACCTCTGCCCGGCTTCATTGCCGTCCCTGCCCGGGTCATCTTTTCGTTCAACAATCATGAGGTGGCCTTTCATCGGGTCGAAACCGTCGAGTCTTTTCACCCGGATCGTGCAAAGGACTCCTTTACCTTCTTTTGTCGCGAGGTGGTGTACTGCACAATGCCACCCAGCCTCTTTTTTACCTTTGAATATTGTGCGTGAAAATTCCGTGTATTCCCCCGGTGAACAGAAGAGGTCTGGTAACTCCATTGCCCTCGCAGCCCCCTCGGAATAACCGAGAAGTTGTGCGAGGTGCGGGTTTATTTTCAGAATTTCACGCCCGGAAAACAGGGCGATCCCTATCTGGCTCCCATCGAGTACATCGAATATCTCCATGTTTTCCAGTTCATGTTCACGGTTCAGGAAATGTTCCCGGATGTACCGGGTGATATACCCGGATGCAGCAGAATAAAGGTCAATCCTGTTTCTGAATCCAGAAAGGTTATACTCAGTCGAGCTTTCCGGGGTTTCCATCACGAGTGTTGCATCCCGGAGATATCCCTGCCGGTTTTTTTGGGCGTCTAAAGGAAGAAGGTCCACGTAGAGCAGTGATGCACCGGTTGTTTTCGCCGTGTCCCGGACGTTGCAGGTCACCGGTTCCCTTCCGCAGACTAAAATGAGGTGGTAGACACGTTCTGTCATTTTGTTGACGGCATTCACGGAAGAAAAAGCCCTGTCAACCTGTATCCCGGGTAACCTGGCCAGCGAGGTTAACAGCACCTTGTGGAACGCCTGGGAATTTTCGATGAAGAGGACCATTGACAAGTACGAATCACAACCTTTGACGAACAAACGCAAATATCAGATGGATTGTCAGACAGATAAAAATGTATTGGATTTACCGGGAAAGGATGGCAGACAGGCGTCATACGGGTGGTTGATACATTTCCTGGATGTAACTCCCGTCAGCACGGTGGATGACCTTGCAGTTCAACCCTGGGAAGGCCCAATGAGTGATAATAATCGGAATACATGGGTTAGTACCTCGCAAAACCCTGGTTTTTTATTGCCGGAAAAAGGCCATATCCCCACGACCTCGATGGACCAATCCTCGTGTGAACTCAGAATAACCACGGTCATTCTCTTCAGGCCTGATATGTCGGACGTGTCTCTACACAGGTTCTGCATGAATATTTTTCATGCATGTCTCAAATCAGGATCAGCCAGGTACCGGACAATTGGGATATCGTAGCGGTTCTATCCAGGCCTGATCAAACCGGTGCCTTTTAGGCTTAGGTGCGCACTACCTTCAACCAGTAACTATGATTACAAATCCTGGTATGATCATTATTTTCGGACTCCCCCTGTACTTCTACCTGGGGATTCTCACCTTCATTGCACTTATTTCGACCGCAGTACTTGGCATGCTGTTCGTGAAAGGAAAGTATGGCGTTAAGTTTTCCCATCATATGAACCTTGCAAAGATTACTATCGTCATTGCAGTGATCCACGGGGTTCTCGTTGCATGGGGATACTTATTCTGATAAGGGTGAATTTTTTAAACCCTCACGCATAACCGTTTCAGCAAACATGATGGATCGGGGGAAATCCGGCCGTTAACCCCGGTCAGCCAGGTCCCACGGATCTTTTTCAGTACCCGGTGGCGTAATAATATCCGTTCTCCTTCCGGATACAGACGGGAACTACAAAGAGGTTGCTGATATTGGTATCCGTCAGGACCTCTTTTTTTGGGCCGTCCATGCAAAAGCGGCCGTCTTTCATCAGGACAACCCGGGTAATTTCGGGGATAATATCATGGAGGTTATGAGTGATGAGAATTATCCCCGTCCCGGCCTGGGATATTTTCCGGCACGTGGTCCGGAATGTATGGAGCGCATGTAAATCCAGGCTGTTAGTAGGCTCATCGAGGATCAAGGTTTTCGGGCTGTGCACCAGTGCCCTGCCAATGAGTACACGCCGTGCTTCCCCCGATGACATTTCTGTCATTTTTCTCTCGATCAGGTGAATGACCTCCAGGAATTCTAGAATTTCAATTGTTTTTCTCTCCATCTCACTGGTGACGTGGTGCCGGAATAGCCCGATACTGCTGAAAAATCCGGATAGCACCACTTCCCGGGCAGTCATCTCCCTGGAAAATACATATGCCAGGTCATTCGAAACGGTCCCGAACATTGACCGGAGGTCAAAGACATCCCACGTTTCCCTGCCCCCGATACGGAATATTACCTCGTTATCTTGTAACAGGGGGTAATACTCCCGGGTAATAGTTTTTATAAACGATGATTTCCCTGCACCGTTTGGACCGAGTATGGCAATGTTTTCTCCCTCTTCCAGTATCAGGGACAGGGAATCAAGGATTTTCTTCTTACCGTTCATCACGGTAATATTTTTAAATTCCAGGAGAGGGATATTGTTCCGGGTCATTATCACATCAGGTTGATCCAATGGTAGTCCTCACCGGGAGATTTCGTCCGCAAGTACACATAGAACTCCAGAGGTAGATGTTCCCTGGTAAAAAAAGAGGTGCGATTTTTTTAGTCTTATCTTCGTCTTTTATTTTTCTGGTTGGCGGAAATTTTTTCCTTCGCCGTCAATGGTGCTACCTTGCTTCCCGTGACCGGGGTCTCTGCAGCCGCTGCTTTTCCATCGACAACTTCAGGTTTTTTACCTTTGCCTTTCTGACTACCCGAATCTTTCATAAAGGATCATACGGTTCAGGAATATATATATATTATCTGGAAATAGCATTTTTATCGCCATTTTAAGAATCTAATTTAACAATGCGCGGCGATCCTCTAAAATCCACCACCCCGAATCAGTTGTTCCGGTTAGATTTCCAGTCGGTATCTCCGGTTGACTGTCGTACCGTATATCAGGACAAATAAAAAGAATAATACCATAAAATTGCGTGAGGCCACACAAGAAAAATTTCAGTGTTTACCTCGTTTCGTCTTTGCAGCGTTTTTATCTTTCATTGAGTTAATTTTTTGTTTATCTATCGGATTTGCATCTTTCACCGGGGCTGTTGTTACGGGATTATCTGTTGCCTTGTGCCCTTTGGTCTTTTGCTCGGCCTGCTTTTTCATATCGATACTTTGATGGCAGGCGGTATATAGATACCCGCATTGCGCCTCGGGATCAATACTGGGTTTTCCGGGAAAAACGATACAATGCTTCATACCCTGCACCCTGGTCAGCTGAACACTCCCGTTGAGTTATTTTCCCGGGCGTAAACTGACCCTTTTCATGCCCAGGCTTTCGGTATTATTCAGATCAATTTCCTCCGGAATACCCACCCCGTTATCTGTGTA
>JBAXMF010000192.1:0-5025 GCA_037134435.1 Methanomicrobiales archaeon
TACCTATGTTCCGGCGGATTTTTACGTCCGATACCTACGAAGAGCGGGTGAGGAGGTCGTATTCATCTGTGGGTCAGACAATCACGGGACGCCCGTCGTAGTAAGTGCGGAAGAGGCTGGTGTTTCACCGCGAAGCCTTGCCGAGAAATTTCATTCGCATTTTTTAGAAACATTCAGGCGTGTTAACGTCATTTTTGATCATTTCGGTATGACAGATGACCCGACGAACCACCACCGGACCCAGTCAATAATGAAGGCCCTTATCAATAATGGCTATATTTATTCAAAAGTAGTCCACCAGAGTTATTGCACAAAATGTAAGCGGTTTCTTCCTGACCGGTATGTCGAAGGTCTCTGTCCCCACTGCAACACTCCTGCACGGGGTGATGAATGTGACCAGGGGTGCGGCCGTCACCTGGAGCCCGGGGAAATAAAAGAGCCGACCTGCACCGTGTGTGGGACCAGGGCTGAATTCCGGGACCAGGAGCATTATTTTTTCAAACTGAGCGAGTTCAAAGCATTTCTCCTCTCGTACCTCGATACCCTTGACGGGACCTCCAACGCCCGCAATTATGCCCTTGGCTGGGTAACGGATGAGCTCCACGACTGGTGTGTCACGCGGACGCTCGACTGGGGGGTGAAATTTCCAGGGCGGGAGGACCTCGTGGTCTATGTCTGGGTCGACGCCCCCATCGGGTATATCTCATTTACCGAAGAATGGGCGAAGAAACAGGGGAAAGACTGGAAAGATTACTGGTGCGGGGATACACGGGTAACCCATTTCATCGGCGGGGACATCATCTACCACCACGGCATCTTCTGGCCGGCCCTTCTAAAAGGAGCAGGCTATGGCATCCCCCATTCCATCGTTGCGAGCGGCATGGTAAAAGTGGATGACCATAAGTTCTCAAAGTCACGGGGTTACGTAGTCTGGACAAATGAGGACTACCTTGATAAAGGCCTTTCACCCGATTATCTCCGGTATTATCTCCTTTCATATACCAACCACACAAAAGAACTCAACTTTTCATGGAAAGTTTTCCAGGAGCGGGTCAATAACGAACTGGTCAACACGCTCGGAAATTTCATCTACCGGACACTTTATTTCGCCCACAAGGAGTACGGGGGAATTCCATCAGGGGAAGCAGACACCCGGATAACCGATGAGATTACGAAATGCCTTGCTACGGTCGATTCCGCAGTCCGCCAGTATGAATTTAAAAATGCGGTCGACGGGATGATGGGACTTGCCGCATTTGGTAATATCTATATCCAGACAAATGCCCCGTGGAAGTTGATAAAAACCGACACGGATGAAGCAGGGAAGGTCATCCGGAACTGCCTCCAGATCGTAAAAGCACTGGCGCTGATCATTGAACCCGTAATGCCTGACAAGGCGGGAGCCATCTGGGCCATGCTCGGGTACAAGGACACCCTGGCAGACCACCCGGTAAGTGAGGCGGTCCTTGGACTGACGCCCGGAAAACTGGAACCCCCAAAGCCATTGTTTGAGAAGATCGATGATACACTGCTGAACGAGCTGGATACCCTCCTGGCCAGCCGGGTCCTCGCCGCCGGAACACCAGAGGAAAAGATACCGGAGATCACCATTGAAGATTTTTCCGCCCTGGATATCCGGACAGGGACAATAGTCTCGGCGGAAGCGGTCCCGAAATCGAGTAAGCTTCTCAAACTCCAGGTGGATATCGGCACCGAGACGCGGCAGATTGTCAGCGGGATCTCCCAGTTCTACAAACCTTGCGACCTGGTAGGAAAAACCGTGGTTGTCCTGGTTAATTTAAAATCTGCAAAAATTTTTGGGATTGAGAGCAGGGGCATGGTCCTTGCGGCAGGGGACACTGCATCCCTTCTGAAACCGGAAACTCCGGTGGGCCCCGGTACAAAAATCAGGTAACACCTTTTTTCCCCGGGGTCTATAGGACGACATTTTTTTTAAATACTACACAGTTCACTGTGATCTTTATGATAAGGTAATCAGGCATTTCCGATGATCATTCATCGAAAGATTCCATCCTGAAATATATCCGGTCACATCGATCTAATGGTATGCACCTCGTTATCATTTTATGCAGTAGTATGTTCCAATCACACCATCCTGAATAGACTTACTCTTGATCACGAATCCGGCTCGTATTATCAGCCCGTCAATAATCCAGTCATACGTAGAAAACTCTTCCCGAAAGTGCCCTTCTGTATCTTGTTGAAGAAAATCCCCCCCTGCTGTTGCCATTTTTTCGATAAAGGTCTCAATATTCTTCATTGCATTATGTTGCTCAAGAATTGCATCATGGATAAAAAGCTGACCTCCCGGTTTAAGCAGGTTATACATGCGGTTTAATGCTATTCCTTTCCAGAAGTCAGGTAGGTGATGGAATGCGAATGTTGTAACGATTACATCTGCTGCGGCGCCATCATATTCAAACGTAAGAAATCCGCTATGACAAAATGTAATATTTGAGACGCCGGCATTCCCCGCTTTGATTTTTGCACAGTCGATCATGGCTTGTGAAACGTCGACTGCATATACCCTGGCACATCGAAGCGCAGCCTGAATAGCAAACGTTCCAGTACCAAAGCCGTAGTCGATAACTACATCGTTTTTTCCAATTCCCAGATTGTCAAGAACATCCTTACTTTCCTTCTCAATATCCCGGAAGTTTGAATGGCTGGGGTCGTACATTGTAACTTCATTCGGTAGGCTGTAGTCTTTGCCTACTTGTTCGAATTCATTGTACTGCCAGAGTATACGGTCTTTCATTTTTCATCTCATTCGTCTGAATAAAAATAATCTGCAACTTTTTTCGCCGGTCTAAATTTGACCCCCCCTTTATAAAGAACGCCGCTCTGTTTTTGACCCCCCCTTAGTTCAAAAGTAGTTACCCTCAATGACTCAATCGAGGGGCATAACGTGGTGAAACAAATGCCAGAGATAAAACAGATCGTGAACCTGTACGAATTGCATGGATCGTACAAACGAACAGCCCGAGAACTGAAGATTTCCAGGAATACCGTCAAGAAATATGTTCAGCGAGTCGATGATGTCCGTGACGGCAAGACCGAAGAAATCGTTCAAAATAACCGGACCAAATCCCGGCCATGTCCCGTTCTTACCGAAACGATTCGAGAGAAAATACACCAGTACCTCGAATCAAGTTTACAAAACAGAGAGAAACAGCAGATCACGGCCAAGCGAATCTGGGAGTTACTCATCAGGAATGGAGATACTATCGGTTATACAACCGTCAAAGAAGAAGTGTCCCGATGGAAAGAACATTACACACTACCCTCGATTAGCATTCTTCAGGAGCCGCAAAAAGGTATTCGGGCAGAGTTTGACTGGGGTGCGGTGTTTCTCAGTATCAAAGGCATCGAGAGGAGATACTCCCTCGCAGTCTTTGTCTTACCCTTCTCCCTGTATCGGTTTGCCCGTCTCTATCATCGAGAGACCCGAAATGAAGTGATAGATGCCCATATCGAATTCTTCAACGAGATTCAGGCGGTTCCAGAGACAATCTTCTATGACCGGATGAGTACTGCATATGACTCCCGAAAACAGAAGTTTCATGACGATTTTTTGAAGTTCCCGCTCTATTTTGGTTATGAACCATGCGCGTGCAATGTAGCATCACCTCAGGAGAAGGGGACAACTGAAGAGAGTGTCGGTTATATCCGGCGACTTGCTTTCGGTGAGAAAAGTGAGTTCGGCTCATTCGAAGAGGCGGAAGAATGGCTCAAAGAGCGCCTTGCTGATATCAACTCCCATCCAGTATATCGCCGCCCGGATGTTCCCACTGCGAGTCTTGCGAAAGAGCGTCTCGAGATGCTGCCCCTTCCGACCCTTGAATATTCGAACTACGAATTGACGCAGGCAGCCATATCCAAATATTCGCTGGTGAAATGCGACGCAAACCATTATTCGGTTCCCGAAACCTATTGCACACGGCGTATAAGTTATAAGAAAACGGTTCATGAGCTTATTTTTCTGGATGGAGATGCCGTTATAGCGACCCATCGCCGGCTATCCGGGAAAGACCAATATTCGATGAATATCATGCATTACATCAAAACATTCCAGAAGAAACCGGGTGCTCTGAAATATTCAAAGGTGATGGCACAGGTCGATGGGCAGATCCAGGACCTGTTCAACCAGCACTACGTCAACAACCCCAAAGACTTCCTGTCCATTCTTGACCTGGTGAAAGAAACATCGGTTGAAAGTTTAATTGACGCCTTGAAACGTCTCAAAGAGTGTAATCTACATCCCGATTACAATAGCCTCCGCTTCTTTATTCACCAGACAATGGAACCTCCCGAAGAATCATTCGAGATACATCTTGGATTTGCTGTCACGGAACCCAATCTTACGGACTACGACTACCTGATGGAGGCATGAGATATGACAATGCTGCTAGAAGATCTCTGCAAACAGTTACGGATCAACGGTGTCTGCGAGTATATCCGGGAATACCAACCCGACAATCCTGAACTGGAGGACAATATGGCGATGGCGCTCCAGGCAGAACTTGATAAACGACAGACCAACCGCCAGATGAGAGTGCTCCGACAGGCAGGGTTCCCGACTAAGAAACGGTTCGAAGACCTGGATCCCATTCTGCTTCCACACGATGGAAGGGAGGCACTTCCTGCTTTGAAATCTCTCACGTTTCTCAAAGAACAGAGAAACGTCATTTTGATCGGGAATTCCGGAACAGGAAAGACGCATATGGCGATTGCAACTGGTGTCCTGGCGTGTGAACAGAACTATCGGGTTTCGTTCCGTACTGCCGCTGCTTTAATCAATGAAATGGTTGAAGCACGAAGCCAGAACCAACTTTCACTCTACCTTCGCCAGTTCAAAAAGATCGATCTTCTGATCATCGATGAACTCGGTTATGTTACATTTGATATTATCGGAACAGAACTGCTATTTCAGTTGCTTGCTACCCGATACGAGATGAGGAGCACGATTATTACGTCGAATCTGGCTTTTTCAGACTGGGTGAG
>JBAXMF010000193.1:0-4984 GCA_037134435.1 Methanomicrobiales archaeon
GAAGGGTGGCAGACGACTGCCGGTGACTACCTGCACTGGGCGGAACGTTTTGAGTCCCTTGGTGCGGGGTCTCTCCTGTACACGAATGTAGATGTCGAAGGACTCCAAGGGGGCGTGAATTTTCCTCCTGTGAAAGCACTTCTTGACCGGGTACAGATCCCTGTCACTGTTGCCGGGGGGGTCTCGGGCGTAGATGATATTAATGGTCTCGCTCAGATGGGTGTATATGGTGCGGTTCTGGGCTCATCGCTCTACAGCGGCAGGATCCAGCTCCGCGATGCACTGGAGGCAGCACGATGAGGAGGACTGAACAGATTAGGACTACGAACGAGACAGATGTCCGCGTGGTCTTTGACCCGGACGGGACATTCGCCTGTTCCGTTGATACCGGTATCCCATTTTTTGACCATATGCTCGCTGCACTTGGCAGGCATGGAAGGATCGGACTAATGGTAACGGCGAAGGGTGACCTTGCGGTTGATACCCATCATACGATCGAGGATATCGGCATCGTCCTTGGGGAAACCATACGATTATCAACCGGCGATGGCCGCGGGATACGGCGTTTCTCACATGCGATGGTGCCGATGGATGAGTCCCGTGCAACGGTTGTACTCGATTGCGGGGGACGGGGCTACCTGCTCTTTGAAGGGAAGTTCACGGGCAAGACCGTTGGTGGGATAGATGCCGACATATTCGAGCATTTTTTTTACAGCTTGTGTACCCGGGCAGGGATTACCGCACATATCCTGTTCATGGGCCGGAATGACCACCATAAATGCGAAGCGGTGTTCAAGGCATTTGGAATTGCCCTAGGCGAAGCCCTATCACACCGTGACGGTGATGATCAGGTACCAAGTACAAAAGGGACATTCTGAAATAACCGGAAGAAGAAACTTAACGTACTGATGCTCAAAATAATACGGTTGCCACCTTGATCTGATATATTTCCGGATGAACCGAACTTTTTTTTATTAGAGAAAGAAGGAATATTATGCTGACTTTGCAGCCAGCTCTACATCCTCTTCCTTGATCGTCTTGCGTCCCGCGTGGAGCGCGAGCCTGTTTGCCTCTTTGGTCAGGTGTGAAATGTATGCCTCTGACTTGGCAACAAGTGCAGCAGCTGCGTCGCTGCCCACTCTCTCTGCTCCATTTTTCTTTGCAATCCTTACAACTGCAGCAATAGGTAAATCTGCCATTGTATTACCTCAGACAAAAATGTATTAGCAAATATTTAAACGTTTCGGGATTCTTGCCCAATTTTTAGCAGATTATGCTATCCGGGGCATCTTTGCAGGAAATATATCAATCGGCCATATCATATGAATATCCTGGATAAAATGTTCGGATATCTGATATATCCTCAAATAAAAGTCATACTACCGATTTTAAGATTTGGAGAGTGTATCTGCAAGCAATATCGCATTGCGGTAATCTGGAGATGCGCGCGAAGTATCCACAAAAATTCTATCGATATTTACCACGGGTGCACCATGACCATGACCAGCACCAAGGAAGGTGAGTGTCCGGAATATCAGGTTCCCGGTAATCCCATCCGGGGCGATAATAACTCCTGCATCCGAAATTGCCGCTTCAATAAGGATTTCGTAATGGGTTTCCCCAGTAAGCCGGGCAACAAGCTCAGCTTCAGCCATGCTCCGGTCGACCCGCCGGTTTCGCCCTACGTCGCCGAGCCGTCCCCCCGAGAGGATTGCCACCCGCGAAGGGAGACCGAATTTCCCCGCAATCTCACGGCCTTTCTTTACTAAAGATACTTTTTCCGCAACTGACCAGCCTTCATCCACCCCTACAGGGGCAAGCAGGAATTTCTTCCCGCCTGCCGTTTCGAGAAGGGCAATACGTTCAAGGTGATCGACGCCGGCAACCTGTTTCAGTGCAGTGAGTGTCGCATTCGCCGGGAGAGTTCCCCGGATTGCCGCCCTGATAGTCCCCTGCATGAGGTCATTCACCAGGTCCTGTTCCGGAGACGGTGAGGTTTGGATAGTAAGGGTCACACTCCCGGGACTAATGAGCCCGGGTTTACAATAAAGGATGACCTGGTCCCCAATCCCCGAATTCATTACACTTGATATGACTTTTTTTATATCCTTTTCGATCCCGATCCCAATCTTCTTCATACAACGTCACCCAGACCCGGTAAAGAGTCGCATGATGCCATTTTTTGAAAAATCAAAGACCAGTGATTCCTGGTCTTCGTAGGTAATTTTTAAGTCCCTGCTGGAATCGACCGTTCCGATTACCTTCGCCGTCATCCCGACGGCGGAAAATCGGGAACATACTTCACTTGCATTTTTTTCGTTTACGGTCAGGATGAAACCCATCCCCGGGTACATCCGTATCCATTGTTCGAAGGAGATATTGTTCTCCTCCAGGTCAGGATGGGGAATCCGGGCAAGATCAATCGTAGCACCCTTGTTGCTCACTTCCAGGAGCATGCCGAGGGTACCGATTACACCGGGGTTGCTGATATCTTTCCCTGCGGTCAGAAGGTGCTCCTGTCCAAGCTGTTCAAGGAGCTGGACCTGTGTCCGCACGTAGGACGCAGATTTCATCGTCACCGAGTCCCAGTTAAGGAAGCAGGAAGGGTGTACCCTGCCACTCAAATCGATAGCCGCTACAACAAGGTCCCCGTCCTGTGCCGTGTGGGAGTAGATAACCGAATCTACACCGGCCACTCCGATGATGGCCACGTCGATCACACTATACGGGGTATCAGGGTGGAGGTGCCCCCCGACAATCGGCACACCGAACTGGGACGATGCATCATGCATCCCGTCAATCACCTGTTTCCGGATAGAATTATCGGAGATTGAAAACACATCGACCATGGCAATAGGTTTTCCACCCATCGCAGCGATATCATGTATATTAACGAGAACAGAGCAGTAGCCTGCCCAGTAAGGGTCGGCCTCCATTAACTTGCTCCAGATCCCGTCTGCTGCGAGGAGAAGTGCTTCATTCCCATGTCGGATAACTGCTGCGTCCTCGCCAAACGAGGCCATTACGTCAGGGGTGTCGATACGGATCGCCTTTACCATCTCGCCGATGGCATGCTTCCGTTTCACTCCTTCATAATCCCTGACGAGGCTTGCGATCTTTTCTGTGGAGCAATAAAATACCACGGTACCACCATTCAACACGAAAATATAGTTATAGTATTTTAGGTGTCATCAGACATAATTTATTTGATATACCGCCCTAGTTTCTCTATGGACTGGACAGAAAAATACCGGCCTTCTCATCTTGCTGATATTGTAGGGAACGGTACCGCTGTCCACCAGATGCTGGACTGGGCACGTGGATGGAAACGAGGCACAAAACCGCTCATCCTCTACGGAAAACCTGGTATTGGAAAGACCTCCGCTGCCTATGCCCTGGCGAACGATATGCAGTGGGAGGCGATGGAACTCAACGCAAGTGACCAGCGAACAAAAGCAGTCATAGAACGTGTTGCAGGTGCGGGTAGTACGTCCGGCAGCTTATCCGGGGCTGCGAGAAGGCTGGTTGTCCTTGATGAGGCGGACAACCTGCAAGGCTCAGCGGATAAAGGCGGAGCGAAGGCAATCCTTGATATCATCCGGTACGCACGCCAGCCCATCATCCTGATTGCAAATGACCTTTACGGTCTGGCTTCAGATCTTCGTGCTGCGTGTGACCCCGTCCAGTTCAAGGCCCTCCCCGCGCGGTCACTTGTCCCTCACTTAAAATACATCTGTTCTATGGAGAAGGTGCAGTGCAATGACCAGGCCTTAAAGGATATTGCTGAGAATTCCGCGGGTGACATGAGGGCTGCAGTAACGACGTTGTTTGCCGCATCCATCGGGAAACAACGGGTCGAGGAGCTGGATATCCGGACCTCGATGAAAGATGGTCGTGCGAGCATATTCCAACTTATCCCCGCAGTATTCGGCAGGTGCGCGGGCGCAGAACTGGTTCGGATGGCGTACGAGGTCGATGAAAAGCCTGATGGTATCGAGCAGTGGATTGAGGCGAACCTGGTCTCTCTCAAGGGCCCGGAAGCGGCTGCACTAGCCTACCGTTACCTCTCGCGGGCAGACGAATATATCGGTAATACGTCTCGCCAGCAATATTACATGCTCTGGCGTTATGCCACGGTAACGATGTTGCTCGGCACCAATGTCGCATCAGGGGGCCATGGAATCCATGAACGGATATCTTCTCCCCGCCGCTGGCAGAGGATGGCGTCTTCGAAGCGCCAGAAGGGCATACGCACGGCCCTGCTCGGTAAGCTAGGCTGGTTAACCCACATGCCCCAGAAGACCGTCCGGGACGGGTACCTGAACCTGCTGTCAATCCTTGCCGAAAAGGACCCGCTTGTTTTTGCAAGGGAACTCGAACTTGATGCAGATCAGCTGGGCCTCCTTATCCATGACCGGGCGAAGGCAACAACCATCGCGAAACAGCTGGCCGTAGAAAGAAGGGAAGAGGACAAGAGGGAGAAGATTAAGGTGCTGAAAAAAACGGCGGCCGAACCGAAGAAAATGCAGCCGCCTGCAGTTGTACCGGCCGAGGTGAAAGCCGGAGTCATGGAAACGGTCCTACCGGATGAGCCGGTGTCCCCACCGCTTTCAAAACAGGAGAAACAACCAAAGGGCGGAGGGAGGCAGTCAACCCTTTTCTGAACTGGTCCCCCGTTTGTGATAACGGTGCAGGATTACCCCGCAGTCGATACGCTCACCCCCATCACCGTAATACTCGAAGCCGAGATGGTACACAAGGAGGTCACAGTTGAGGGCCCGCGCGAGTTCCTTCATAGGCGGTACCATCTCTTCTGCCGGTCGGACTGAATAGAGAAGATCTGCCCCGTGATATTCCCTGGCGTTGGGAGAAAATATATCGTCACGGATGTAACAGACCCCGGCAGGGGGCACCTGGGGTTTTATATCAGTGCACCGGCTCCTGATTCCCATCGATACAATATATTCTGCTGCGGTGAAATTAT
>JBAXMF010000194.1:0-4968 GCA_037134435.1 Methanomicrobiales archaeon
CGTAGAGCCGGTGAGTGTCAATATCGATACGGCCATCCCGATTGGACTAATAATCAATGAACTCATGACCAACGCGATAAAATATGCATTCTTCGGACGCCCGTCCGGCGAGATATCCATCAGCCTGCACCTTGACACCGATCACTGGTTTACTTTCGTGGTGCAGGATGACGGTGTCGGCCTGCCTGATGACTTCGATGCCCGCTCTGCTATGAGCCTCGGAATGCAGTTGGTGCACATCCTGACCCGCCAGTTGGGCGGAAAAAATCTCGTGACAAGTGACCACGGTACCAGGTTTGAAATTTTGTTCCCGGAAAAATTCTGATGCCACCCCTCCATTATCCCCACCCCCTCTCCCCTCTGCCGGATTACGTGTACCGTCACCTGGCACACGTATGGGCATTACCGTAAAAAGGCCCCGGTAATCGTAAGAATGGGGCTTCGCCCCGGGTACCATTTTAGGAGGCACCCCGGTGCAGGGCATCAACGAAATTTTTTTGGAACAAGATCCTGAAATGAGCCGCGGAAAAACACGAACGATAGAAACTTCAACACCAACATAACAAGGAGTAATAATCATGACGGAGGACTGGCTGAACAATGGTATATCAAATTAAAATATCCATCGTGGAAGACGACCCGGTCCACGCGAAACTTGTGGAGATCCGGCTTCGAAAGCTCGGGTACAACGTAATATCTATATTCAGCTCCGGCCAGGACGCGATCCAGGACCTGCCGAAGGCATATCCGAACCTTATAATCATGGATATCCGCATCGAAGGAGAACTGGACGGCATCGATACAGCACGGGAGATCGTGTCACGGTACCATATCCCGGCGGTCTTCCTCTCGAGCTCATCGGATGATAAGACAATAGAGCGGGTTAAATCAGTGCCTGGGGCAGAATACGTCACGAAACCGTTTAAGGATGATGACCTCCGTATTGCGATCAGGCTTGCCCTCGCCAAGTACCAGTTCCTGCACCAGCTTGAAATCAGGGAGATGCAGCTTTCCACGCTCCTGGAACAGTTCCCGGCGGCAATTATTGCAACAGATACCAACGGGGTCATCACCTACATGAATGAGACCGCATTTTCCATGCTCAAATGGAAGAATCCTCTGATTGGGACGACCCATTTCCGCGAAGTAGTCATGATTTACGAAAAGATGGAGATGAAGGCACTCGAAAATCCCAGGGAAAAAATAATCCGCAATAATGAGACCCTCTGGTTACCCATGAATGCGGTGCTACTCACCGACAACAAGGGCCGCATTCCGGTTGCCGGGTCATTCAGCCCGCTGAATTCTCCCAACGGGTCAGACAGCGGGATGCTTGCGGTCCTTTTTCCCACGTTTAAGCAGAATTTTCTGAGCTTTGGTCCTAAATAACAACCCTTTATATTTCTGCCCGACCTTTTCCTCCTCATCAGGTTTCTGCCCGGATAGTCCGTGTGTACCAGAGGGAGATCGGATCCAGGGTAAAGAACGGGCAGCGGAACCCACCGGGTCACGTCTCATCCCTGCAGGGCTTTATCGTCCGCACCGAAGCGGTATGTCCCCTGCGGCAGGAAGATCTCAAACCGCGCCCCGTTCACCGGTTCTCCCGTTTCCGAAATCGTAATGTCGGTGATTATGAGGATCTCCCGGACCAGGAATAGCCCATATCCAGTATGTCTCCCCACGCCCCTTTTGAAGAGGTGCTTTTTCAACTCGGCATCGATCCCAAGACCATCGTCTTCGTACACCAGGTTGAGGCCCCCGGCAGACTCCCGGCAGGAGAAGCAGGCCCGGCAGACCGTTTCACCGTGCCTCAACGAGTTTTCCAGCAGGTTGTAAAAGACCTTCGGGAGGAGCGGGTCCGCATAGGCTACGAGGCTACCGGTATCATCAATAATGTCGAAGAGGTCCTCCGGCAGGAGTGCCCTGGCACTGGTGATGAGGTCGTGCACATTCTGCCACCGGGGTGGACTGATACCGATATTCTGGTAATCCCTCGTAAACTGTACCTGGAGGGTCATGCGGTCAGAGGCGTCCAGGGCGATAGTGAGGAGTTCCTGGAGTGTGCTGTCTGAAATACGCTCCTTTATTGTTTCCAGTCCCATGATAAGCGAGGACAACTGGTTCAGCACGTCGTGCCGGGTTACTTCGTTTAAGATGTTGAGTCTTTTATTTGCCCGTAACACGGCCTCCTCTTCCTGCTTCCGTTCGGTGATGTCACGGGAAATACCTAAGAGCCCGATAATTGCACCGGCATTCGTATGCAGGGGAGCTTTGAACGTATCAATCAGTGCACGGCGACCATCAGGGTAATCAATCCATTCCTCGTTGTGACGCGGCGCCCCGCCTTCCATCATGGCCCGGTCGTTCTCCCGGAATTCGTCCGCAACCTCTTTTGGGAAAAGGTCGTAGTCCGTCTTCCCGACAATCTCCTCCCGCGGCTTCCCCACGAAGACCGCAAAGGAGGGATTACACCCAAGATACAGACCATCGCGGTCCTTAAAAAAGACAATATCCGGCATGGAGTCGAGCAGGTTGGCAAGCAGCGCCGTGCGGTATGCAAGGACCTCTTCAGATTGTTTTCGTCCGGTGATGTCAAGATGCGTCCCGGTCATCCGTGCCGGGTTTCCGTCCTTATCCCATTCGACTACCTTACCCCGGTCGTGTACCCAGACCCAGTGACCGTCCCGGTGACGCACCCGTACCTCGCACTCGTATTCAGGCGTTTTACCTGCAAAGTGTTCCCCGAGCAGTTCGTTGGACCGCACAAGGTCATCCGGGTGAGTGGCCTTCACCCACGTGTCAATAGAGACCGGTGCAAGTTCAGCAAGCGTGTAACCGATCATCGCGGCCCACCGCTCGTTGAAAATGGCCTCCCCAGTCTGCACCCTCCAGTCCCAGAGCCCTGCGTCGGAGCCTTCAATGGCGAGCAGGAACTGCTCCCTGCTCCGCGTGAGCGCCACCTCAGTTCGTTTCCTCGCGATAGCGTTTGAGATAATTTTTCCGGTCACGCCAAGCAGTGCGATGACATTCTCCGGCCAGGGCCTCTCCTCCCGTACACTGTCAAAGCCGAGGAAGCCGGTCAGTTTTTTTTCGAAGATCAGCGGGACAACGAGGACGGACCTGATCTGCTGGCTCTGAAGCGTCTCTTTCTCAGAGCTGGCCTCATCAGGAAGGTCTTGTACACGCGGGACATGAATCGTTTCACCACGCCCTAATTTTTCCATCCACCAGGGGAAAATATCCACAGGGATGGCCCGGAGCGCCTCCATCTGGGGCCTGATACCATCGGCGCACCATTCGTGGGTATTATCCATGGTAGTCCCGTCGTCGGAAATATGGAAGACGTAACTGCGGTCTGCCCCGGCAAATGAGCCGGTACTGCGGAGGCAGGCCGTGATCTCGGCATCTATCCCCTCAGCCGAGACGTTAATGAACCCGGTAGAGACCGAAAGGATCAGCCGGAGCAGTTCTTCGTTCCGCTCATGCGCCCGCTCAAACGCTATCCGTTCAGTAATGTCCCGGCTCACCCCGATGAGTACCTGCTGGTCGTTCCAGGAACCCCTCGTCACCTTTGTCTCTACCTCGATCCGGGAACCGTCTTTTGCACCAAGGGCGACCGGGCAGGAGTCCCGTTTACCGTTGATCATCTCGTTAAGGACGCATAACGCCTCGTCCTGCCGTTCTGGGACATGCAGGGATATGACATCCCGGCCGGTAAGTTCGCCCCTCGTATACAAAAGCCGCCGCAGGACGGTCTCGTTCACCCAGATTATCGTTCCATCCATGTCAAGGACAAAGATCATCTCGTCAATGGAATTAAACAGCGTCTCGAGGTTTTTTGAGGCCCGGACTACTCCTAACTCTGCACTCATGCGCCCTATCGTAGCGCCAGTCTCCATGCCAATCGAGACAAGGATCACCTTTTCCTGCTCTGAAAATACATATCGCCTGCGGGAAACAACGTTCAGGACACCTACCACCGTATCTCCTGAAATCATTGGGATGCTGGCAAGGGATGCGAACCCTGATTTCGTACTCATGCCTAGTGAGACCTCATCAAAATGGTCGGTGAAAATCGCCTCCTTTTTTACAAACAGCCGGTCATACGGTGGCTGATCCATGGGTATTATCTTCACTTCGGTAAGAAATTCCAAAGGAAGGTTTTTTGAGTGGATGACCTCCGCGGTACCGGCTTCGTAGTTTGCCAGGTACATCCCGCCTGCGTCAAAGTCCAGGAGCAGGAGTGTTTTTTCGAGTATGCCGCTGACCAGCTCACGGAGGTCCGCTGCCTGGTTTGCCGCCGTGATGATCTCGTTGAGGATGAAAAATATCCGCGCCTGTTTTTGCAGGGTCTCGTTTGCCTGCAAGGCATCATTTTCCGCCTGTTTTTTTTCAATTGCCTGGCAGACCTGGTCTGCGATCCTGGTAAACAGGGGTGCCGGGGACTGGTCAGAGGGGTAGTAAAGGTCTGCACCGCTATTCAGGGATTCTATCACAATATTTTCATCACCGTGACAGGTGACGATAATAAAGGGGATGTCACTGCCGGTGCTCCGTACCCATTGAAGAAAGCGGACCCCGTCCATCCCCGGCATCCTGTGACCCGAGATAATTGCATCGAAGGTGCTTTCTTTGAGGAGTTCTATCGCCTCATGTACCGGGAACACGGGGGTAATGGATAACATCCCCGGTTGTTCAAGGACCGATTTCCCGATCGTAGAGAAATCTTGTTCATCGTCGACATAAAGGACCTGGTACAAGAATACGACACCCCAGCAATGTTCCGGTAATATGTCGGCGATAAATAAATACTGATTGATAGCATTTTTCCCACTGTATTACCACAACCTGATTATTGCAATGCTCATTAGAGGTCGTTGCACCAACCAATTTTTTTATTCCCCGTAACTCCACCAAAAAATTAAGCGAATGAAAGCCGGTTGGATCTTATACAATCAAAATAAAAAA
>JBAXMF010000195.1:0-4952 GCA_037134435.1 Methanomicrobiales archaeon
GAGTGAAAAGACATCATGATTGGCAAGGATATCAGGATAGAAAGGATAATGGACCGGAATACGGGAAGGGCGGTCATAGTACCGATGGACCATGGGTTTACCCTTGGGCAGATTGACGGGCTCCTCGATATGACAAAGATCATATCCGAGGTATCCGAAGGCGGAGCAAATGCAATCGTACTGCATAAAGGTCTTGTAAAACGCGGTCATCGAAAACGGGGGCGCGATATCGGGCTTATCGTGCACCTATCGGCAAGTACATCCCTCAACCCGGACCCAAACGACAAGGTCCTCGTATGCACGGTGGAGGAGGCTGTTGCACTGGGGGCAGACGGGGTATCAATCCACATCAACCTCGGTGCCCCGCAGGAATCGAGAATGATCGAATCGGCCGGGAAGATTGTAAAAGATTGTAACCGCTGGGGGATGCCCCTGCTCGTTATGATTTACCCAAGGGGGAAGGGTATCGATCCCAATTCACCGCAGGCCATCGGGCATTGTGTCAGGGTTGCCGAGGAACTCGGGGCAGATTTAATCAAGACAAATTATACGGGCGATCCTGTCTCCTTCAAAAAGATCACCGATGCCTGCTCCGTCCCGGTTTTGGTGGCCGGCGGTGAGAAGATGGGGGACTTAGAGTCACTTCAGATGATCCGCGAATCGGTCCATGCCGGAGGTGCCGGTGTTTGTGTGGGGCGCAACGCATTCCAGAGGGTCTCTCCTGGGGGCTTTCTGAAAGCACTCGGACTTGTGGTCCATGATGACCTGGAACCTGCCCGCGCATTGGAGCGGTCCGGATGAAAGAGTTCTGGGTGGAATGCAGGCCCTGGGTCAAGGATATTGCGACTACCGCAATTGAGAGCGGTGCTGATACACTTGTCGTTGACCTGGCGAAATCCGCTCGTGAACTGGGGCGCGTCCGCACCGTCGCTCCCGACGGTGACCTCGTCCCGGAAAGGGATGTATTCACCTGCAGGATTAAGGATAAGGAGAGTGAATCCGAGGCAGTCGCCCTTTCAAGGAAGGGGTACGTGATTGTCGAAACCGAAGACTGGAATGTGATCCCCCTCGAGAACCTTGTTTCGATGTCAGACCGGATCATTGCACTCGTGAAGGATTTTGAATCAGCAGAACTAGCCCTGAATGTTCTTGAAAAGGGGGTCTGTGGTATTCTTCTTTCGACAAAGGAACCCGCAGTTGTCAGGAAGATCGCATCACTTCTCAAGTCTGGCTCTCCACTGGCTGAAATAGTTCCTCTTACCATAACCAGGATTATCCCCGCAGGGATGGGTGACCGGGTCTGTGTAGATACCTGTTCAATATTATCCGACAGCGAAGGGATGCTGATTGGTAATACTTCGGCTGGTGCATTTCTGGTCCACGCAGAAACGCTTGAAAACCCGTATGTTGCACCACGACCATTCCGTGTAAATGCCGGGGCCGTTCATGCCTATGCAGCAATGCCCGGCGGAAAAACGGCCTACCTGTCTGACCTCAAGGCCGGTGATCGGGTACTGATTTCGGATTCCAGGGGAGCGACAAAAGAAGCGACCGTAGGGAGGGTAAAGATTGAACTACGGCCGCTTCTGCTCATCGAAGCCGAGTGCCAGGGGAGGAAAGTGAGTGCCATCCTCCAGAATGCTGAAACTATCCGCCTGGTCTGTGAAGATGGGAGTGCCCGCTCTGTTGCCTCCTTAAAAACCGGGGATATCGTCATGGGGACCGTGACAGAAAGTGGTCGCCATTTCGGTGTTGCCGTTAAAGAGCATATTATTGAAAAATGAAGATGGGGCGTATCGAATGGTAGCGAAAAAAAGTCCATTTTTTTGTTCTGGAATTAAATACCGGGGCCCGGCACGATGAAGGTCGGTATCATCGGGGGGACCGGGAAGATGGGGAGCCTGTTTTCCGGGGTTTTTGAAAGGGCAGGACACGAAGTGACCTGTTCCGGGAGGAGAACGCGGATTACCCCCATGGATATTGTAGCTGGATCTGATCTCATTATCATTTCAGTTCCGATCCATGTCACGACAGAAGTGATCCGGAATATTGCACCTCATCTGATCGAATCACAGGTTATTTGTGACCTGACATCGCTCAAGGTATTTCCTGTCCGTGAGATGCTCTGTTCAAAGGCGGAAGTCATTGGCCTGCACCCGATGTTCGGCCCCTCTGTCCGGTCACTGGAACAGCAGACGATCATTATCACCCCTGCACGTTGCAGCCAGGGGAACCTGGGCTGGCTGACTGATATTTTCAGGCGGGAAGGTGCGAGGATCACGATCACCACCCCTGAGGCACATGACCAGATGATGGCCGTTGTCCAGGGCCTTACACATTTCGTCACGCTCAGCATGGCCGAGACCATGCGGAAGATTGGGATTACACCCGCCGAAACTGAACCTTTTATGAGCCCTGTATACCAGATCGAGACCAGCCTTGCGGGAAGGCTCCTGTCACAGGAACCGGGGTTATATGGTGATATGCTCCGGATGAACCCGTTCGTGCCGGCGGTACTCGAAGCATGTGAGCATGCTGTTGGTGATGTGAAAAATACCGTGTTATCAGGAGAAAGTGGGTTGTTTGAGCAACTTTTCACCCGTAATAGTGAACATTTCGGAAATTATTGTAACGTTGCGACATCCCTGACCGATTCCCTGATTGAAGTGATGGTGAAACGATGACCTTGTTCGCGCTTGGGCCCGAAGGAACCTTCAGTCATGAACTTGCGTCCAGGTTAGTTCCGCCCAGCGAAGTCCGGCTCCTTCCTGCCATAGGGACTGTCCTTTCAAACGTGGAACATGGCTGGGGTGAAGGGGTGATCCCTGTTGAGAATAGCGAAGCCGGTGGAGTAGGGCCGACACTAGACGGTCTTTTGCGGTACCATGTTTTCGTAACGGCGGAGATCTATATTGAGGTCCACCATTTTCTCGCATCGTTTCTCCCCCTCGACCAGGTTTCGGCGATCTATGCCCATCCCCAGACCAGTGAGCAGTGCAGTGAATTTCTCGATAACCTTGGTATCGAAATAATCCCGACAAAGAGTAATGCTGCGAGTGCCATCGAACTGCAGGATAACCGGCGTGGTGCGGCGGTGGTATCAAAAAAGCTTTCAGAGAACTACGGCATGTCGGTAGTTTTTTCCAACATAGAGAACAATCATCACAATGTCACGCGGTTTTTCCGGGTGTCAGATCACCCGTGGCAGGAATCCAGTCCGGAAAAATGCAGTATTGTTGTCGATCCTGCAACCGACCGGCCCGGGCTTCTCTATGAACTACTTCGATTGTTTGAAAGACGGGTGATTAACCTCTGCAGGATTGAGTCCCGTCCATCCAAGAGAGGTATGGGTAGTTATGTATTTTTCATGGACATTACGACCTCGTCCGGGTACGGTGAGTCACTTGTTGAACTTGAGGGGCTGACGACTATCAGGCGGCTTGGCTGTTATAAACGCCTGGAGGTTACCCTGTGAATATCACCCTTCCGAAAATGAAGGAGTGCGAGTTCACGGTATCCGCTCCCCCTTCAAAAAGTTATACCCACCGCGCCCTGATTATTGCCGCTATGGCCACCGGGGTTTCAGAGATAAAAAATCCCCTGGATTCAGGAGATACGCGGGTTACCTTGCGGGCGCTCCGGGCACTTGGTACAGAAATACGCGAGGGGCCGGGACTACTCCGCATCAGGGGTTGTTCCGGGTATTTCTCAGGTGAGAAGATGATGACACTCGATATGGAGAATTCTGGTACCAGCTTCCGGCTCCTGACTGCCGCAGCGCTACTATGCAGACAACCGGTAATTTTTACCGGGAGCCCACGGATGCAGGAGCGTCCCGTAGGGCATCTCGTGGAAGCCCTCAATTCTATCGGTGGACGGATCAGGTACCTTGGAATGACGAACTATCCACCGATTCTTATTGAAGGTACGATCCGCGGTGGTGTTGTCTCAATCCCTGGCACTGTCAGCAGCCAGTTTATTTCGGCACTGATGATATCCGCGCCCTATGCGGAATCTGATCTTGAAGTCCTGGTTACCGGGGATATCGCATCAAGGTCCTACCTGGACATTACTGCAGACTGCATGGAGACATTCGGGGTGAGACCTGGGCGTGAAGGTTACCAGAGGTTTATGATCCGGTCAGGTACAGGTTATGAAGGTCGGAATTATACCGTCGAAGGAGATTACTCATCTGCATCGTACTTTTTTGCCATTGCTGCTGTTTCCGGAGGCCGTGTGGAAGTGTCGGGTCTCAATCCCGGATCGGTACAGGGGGACCGGATGTTTCTTGACGCACTTGACAGGATGGGGTGCCAGGTTACCTTTCAGGCAGATAGGACAATGGTTGAGAGGACGGGGGACCTTACGGGGATCACGATGGATATGTCTTCATCTCCTGACACGGTACAGACACTTTGCATGGTTGCAGCCATGGCATCCACACCGTCCCACATTACCGGAATCGCCCACCTGAAATACAAGGAAAGTGATCGGCTGAAGGCAACGGTTGACCTCCTGAACGGTCTCGGGGGTAACGCGCACCTGGCAGAGGACGGGATCATTATCACACCCGTTCCGCTTCATGGCGGGGTTATCGACCCGGGAGACGACCACCGGACTGCGATGAGTGCGGCAGTACTCGCACTTACACGCGGTGACATTACTATCCGGAATGCGGAATGCGTAGACAAGTCGTTTCCACATTTCTTTGATATTATCAGGGGGATTGCACCGGTATGATGTGGTATAATACAATGGAAACGGAGGAAGCTGTATGGTAAGAATTGTTCTTTCCGGGTTTCGGGGGACTGGTAAGACAAGGGTCGGAGAACTCCTTGCCCACATGCTTGGTGTGCCGTTTTTTGATACTGATGCCCTTATCGAGAAACGTGTCGGGATGACGATATATGAAATATTCCAGAAGCATGGGGAGGAATATTTCCGGAAGAAGG
>JBAXMF010000196.1:0-4947 GCA_037134435.1 Methanomicrobiales archaeon
CTTCAGGACGATGGAGTTCTGGTTGATGTCATCGGAGAAGGTGACGCTTGGCTTGAGAACCGTGATGGTCAGGCGTGGGGCCAGGGTGATCGTGTCTCATGGTGGGGCATTAAAATGACCAGGGCAATCTGTGAATTGGTAAATCCTGCGTTTAACGAGGTCTTTTATGGGACTTTTAAAAAGGGTGAAACCCAAATAAAGGCCAAATAATAGTTGAATTAAGGGATATTTGCCCAATTTAGCCGTATCCAGCATCAAACTCTAACGGAGCCAAATGCGGGCCATTTAAACGAACGAGAACGGATTTTAGGGGTTGGGGTGGGGTGTGGGGGTACCGCCATATTGATATCGTTTCAATAATTCTGGCGTAAAATAGAGGAATTTGCCCGATTTTGGGGTTAATGTAGGTAAGTCAGGGGTACCTGCAGGTGTTGTTAGATGACTAGCCGAACCTGGATTTTCCGGATTCGTTTGGCTTTACCGCGATTGGGGCTAGATCGGGTACCGGGTCCTTCAGCTTTGGTTCGAGGAGTCTGGCGGAGATCGGTACGACTACCGAGCTCGGTTATGTGAACTCGATCAGTAAGGACCTGATGGCCTACGGTCGGTTCAACATTGGCGGGGACGTGCGGTGGAGCTCGTTTGCGAAGACGTTTGATGTGGCGGGGGAGCCCCCGAATCATTCCGTTATTCACAAACAGCACTGCAAAATTCTGTAACTTTCACCTCGATGCAGGTCATCCAGTGATTTGCACCAGGTAAGATATTTCCAGATGGTCTTTTAGTCATATCCTGTCTGTTTGGAAAGGGAACGGATGTTGACCTTTCCAGTCATGATTTCCTGTTCTTGTGCGAGTTCTTTTATCACTGGGTATTCCTCTTCTTCGATCATCAGCAACGATTCAGATTCCTGAACCTGAGTGCCGTACTGGGGAAATTATTCCGCCGAGAGTGAAGAAATTAAACCCCGCGTTGACAGTCACCACCCGCTCCAATTAGATAACTTTCTGCGTTCTGATTATCAGGGTCAATGGGTGTGTCTACTGAGCAAGATCTCAATAGGGCACCTGTTTTTTCGAGGGGATACCACAAATCCCTGATATCACAGGGATAGACGTTCAACCGCTAAACGGGTGGCACCTGGTGGCGATGGTGACCGAATGCCCTATTTCGGGGTGAACATGAGCAGTCGGTCATAGAGCAGCTCGGACTTGGCCGGGTGGGTTTGGGTCGCCGGTTCTGCGTAGGCGCGATAGCCGACACGCAGCGTGTACAAGTCGACGGGACAGCCCGGGTCTTCGCAGAAGTTCCCCGTCTGCAGCTGCGTCGTATGGTCGACAGGGGTACCCGAGCGGGTGAATGTCCAGGCGTAGAACAGGTCCGCGTTGGACTGGTCGTTGATGTAGTCGCGGGCGCTGCCCTGGAGATCCGGGCTTTGTACCGTTACAAGTCCGGCGCCCAGTTTCGCATCGGCATAGACGGATACGCTGGAGTAGGTGGCCTTGCCGGTGGCACGGTGGTGGGGGCCATAGGCGATGAGGAACGAGCCGTTCGGCATGGGGAAGTTGCCGCTCGCCAGATAGGTCGCATCCGTGGTTGCACCTGCAACTCCATCGTATTCAGGCAAGTCGGTGACTTTGTTGCCCTGCAGACCGGGATAGGGTTCGTCGAACCAGTCATCAACGGGGATGTCGGTAGCAGTATAGCCGGGATAGGCATCCACGATGCGTTGCCGCAGAAGCTCCAGCGTCGGGTTGAGGTCGAGTTCGCTGGTCCCGGTCCCTGCCACACGCTGGTGCGGTACCGGCAGCGGATCGGTGGCGAGCACAGGCTTTGTCTGATCGTCCTCGGAGGCGCTCTTGGGACGCACGCGTAAAATCCGGACATTTTTGCGCAGATCTGCCGTGTAGTTGTCGAACTCGCCTTTGTTTTCCGGCACCGCGGTACGCAAGGCGAAGATATACTCGTCCGAGTCCTGGTCCAGCCCGAGTTTGAACAGGGAGGGAGAGATGATCTGGTCGTTCGTCACCGATCCCAGGCCTGCAGTGGCCAGCATCCTGTGCACATCATCCCGCGTCTTGCCATGCCCTGTCCCGACGACCGCGAAGGGCTGATTGAAAGGTGTCGAGCCGGTCTTCTGCAGCCCCAGACTGCTCACCGGGTCAGCCACCGGAATCCACAGGATAGGCGGGCCGATCTTCGGGAGCAGCGAACCCCTGAGCATGTGGAAGTTGAAACTGAAGTAGGCCATCTGCGGCGGGGTCACTCCGATCACCACGACCGCTTCATCCTCACGGATCCGGAACGATCCGTTGCTCGCCACGCATTCCGCCTGCCCCGGCACCTCCGGCAGCACGGCACTGATGTACTGCGAGTTCGGGTTTGGGTAGAGCGGTGCCCACATTGAACCCTGGCAGTACAGATCGTTCAGATTGCTGGCCACCGTTAAGCCGTCCTGCACGACGTAGCCGAGATTCGCAGCAGCCGCTTTGAAGCTCATCACCTCTTCCTCGATCCCTTTATTCGATGGAGGTTCAGAACCGCACGACACGGGGATGAACATGGATTTTACCGTCGTGTTACCCAGAGGTTTACTGCTGGTTCCGGGCTTCCAGATGGTGAGGGCTACTGAATAGTTTCCAGGCTGGAGATACGTGTGCGACGGATTTTCCAGGTTCGATGCCCCTCGGTCGCCAAAATTCCAAGAGCCAGAGAAATTATCCATAGGTGAGATGTCAATGAACGAGACATTCAGGGGAGCGACACCCCTGCAATCTCCTGCTCCTCCTGAAGCAGTCACCAACGAAAGCATACACACGATGATAAAACAGATAATAAACCACGATAAGCATACTTTTGTCATACAATCTCTCACCGTTTTCGATTATATTGTCTACCCTGTTAAAATTTATTTTCCACCTTTCAATGGCGTATGTACACGCCGCTGCTTACCTGACCCCCTGATGCCGCCTCTTTTTTGACCCCTTGTAGAAGGTATATCTTAACGATAAGGTATGAATTTATTGTATCTAACGACGCCTGTAACTCATCCCGTTCAGATTGTGAACGACTAGATGAAGTAAAAGGCAGGGAAAACGTCATTTCAGGGTTGAAATACTGGTTTTTCTTGGATCCGTGAAAAGGCTGCAACCCATTATAAGGCTATATTTCGGTTAGATTTGTGAGAAATCGCCCATTTTAGCCTTATTCAGCATCTAACCCAAACGGAGCCAAATGCGGGCGATTT
Organism: Methanomicrobiales archaeon; assembly: GCA_037134435.1. GTDB lineage: Archaea > Halobacteriota > Methanomicrobia > Methanomicrobiales > Methanospirillaceae > CAIKOD01. The sequence goes on from JBAXMF010000196.1 coordinate 3,248, forward strand.
AAACGAACGAGAATAGATTTTACAAATTGGGGTTGGGTGGTGTATACCTCCCTGTTGGTATCTTTTCGATAATTCGGGCGTAAAATAGAGGGATTTACTCTTCCACCGGCTCTGCGAGGATAACAATCACTTTTTTGCCGGTCGGTGATTATGATCGCAGGGTTTTATTCTCATGTTTGGCCACCTGGATAAGCACAGACCCGTTTTCAATACTCCAATTTATTTTGTCTCCCTTCTTTAGATCAAACTCGTTCACGATATATGCAGGGACTGTTGTTCGTAAGGAATTACTCATCGAGGTGGCGGGTTGGAGCACGGATTCGTCGAGCCGTGAAGATTTGGCCATGTTATAGGCTATTTAGGAAAGACGAGGATTTATAGGTATTTGGGGGATTGTGGGTTTGATTTGGTTTGATAGTTGATTAGGTCTCTATGGGTAGGTAATGATCCCCTGCGAGGTCTATACTTTTTCCCGGCGGACGTGTCATACTCATTCAATCGTGCATGGTTACGGAGTAAAAAAGTAATGAATCTGCAATCCATGATAAAAAACGTTGGAATTGAAATGATTATTATCTTGATGTTCCGATGGTTTTATCGAGGAAGTCAAGGACCTTATTCACATTTTCCGTTGTGCTAAACATCGCATCAGCATGGTCTGCACCCTGAATTAATTCCAGCGATACGTTATCTTTTCCCAGCACCTGCTCAAGCTTTGTGGCAAATTCCACTGATTGTTGTGATGGTACCTGCGTATCTAAGGTTCCATGCTGGATGAAAAACGGCGGATCATCAGGTGTTATAGAGGTCTCGGGATCTGCCTTCTTTACATCTTCCGGGATCAAGGCGATACTCTCCCCGAATAGTTTCGACTCCGCGGAGTCTGCCGCATAGTGATTGGCCTTTCCAAGACTACTCACGGTAAACTGCTCATCCATTGAGGAGAAATTGATCGGACCGCACCAATCTAACACGGCCTGGATTTTTGATGACTGGAAAGAATTGCCCATCGCCAGGTCTTCGAGTTCGGGAATGTCACGGAAGGTCCCGGTAAGTGATACAAGAGTTCCTCCCGCAGACCAGGCCCCATGCGGCAATTGCATCGGGTTGTAGGTTATACTCCTTTGCATGGGCCCTGACAAAGCGTAACGCTCCCTTGACATCATGGATCTGTGCCGGGAATTATGCTTCCGAAATCAGCCGGTAATTGACCGAAACCACCGCATAACTCCGGTTCAGACCCTGTAGCATCGGACTCAGCTGGGCATCTGCCTTATCGCCCGTCTCAAATCTTCCTCCGTGAACCGCGAGGATGACCGGGAAGGGCCCGGCCCCCTCATTGGGAAGATAGATATCACGTTTTTCCGAGGGAGACAAATTAGCGTAGGGGACATCCAGCCATTTTTGCTTTATCGAAGAAGCAGCCGGAGCATTACGCCCCACTGGGAGCAATCATACCCCCTGAACCGGATGAAGATGTCATCGAACTTTTAGGTGACACAGAAAATGTACTGATGCCGTTGGAACAGGAATTGAAACCGTGGAATTCTTGGAGGTTGAGGGGCAAGACAAACACCCTGATAGCGCAACGACCGTTATGATTATAAGGAAGAGAAGAATGCAGGTCCCTGTTTTTTTCATGGATAATCAATTACAACGAAGTGAGGAATATATGATGAGATAACTGGCTTTCGAGGCTG
>JBAXMF010000197.1:0-4942 GCA_037134435.1 Methanomicrobiales archaeon
GGATCTGCCAGCTGGCTACATACTGATCGATCCCGACCCCATTGACAATGGTCTGACGGTCCCCACCCCTGATGAGCAGTCCCGCATCATTTACATAGCGCAGGGTGCCATCGGGAGCATCTGCAATAGCGATACCTGCCGGGCTCTGGTCCATGGCAGCCCTTAAAAACGCATTGGCCTGGTGCAGTTCCATCTCCATCTTCCGGCGCTCAGTGATGTCCGTGAGCATGGCAAAAGAACCCTGGAACGAACCCCCCTCCCCGATAATCGGCGTTGCAGAGACCTGCATTGTCCTGATAGATCCGTTTTTTGCCTTGAACCCACGTTGATAAGAACCGGACTTACCGGCCATCCGTTGTTCCAGCTGATAACGGTTATCGGGGAGTTCTTCAGTGACCATGAATGACTGGATTTGTTTCCCGATCATCTCTTCCGCCGTATACCCAAGCATGCCGATGAGGCATTCGTTGACATACGTTGTAACAAACTTCTCATCCATCGCCCAGATCCCTTCACGGGACGTCTCAACGATACGCCGGTATCGTTCCTCGCTCTTCCGGAGCGATGCCTCCCCCTTCTTCCGCTCATCAATGAACCGGGTGGTGATCACGATTCCGTCTATACCAGGGACTCCGGTCAGGTTTTTACCGATTGATTCTACCCAGGTATACGAACCATCTGCTCTCCGGAGCCGGAATTCTGTCGGGACACCGGTGTTGGTGTTAGTATAGACCTCTGATAGTTCCCGCTTCACCACCCCTGTATCATCAGGGTGGATGAACTCCATCGGGCTCTTGCCAATCGTGAATCCGGGTGGATAGCCGAGCAGGTGCTCGGACGCTGCCGTGTCAAAGACAATCCGGCCTTCCTGGTCAAGGATCCTTATAATGTCGGATGCATTCTCAATAAGTGTCCGGAACCGGGTCTCACTCACGTTGAGTGCTTGACCTGTTGTATGCCGCTCTACTGCCACCCGGACCTTATGGACGAGTTCGGCAAACTGTGCGCCCGGTTCGCCGCCTTTCTGGAGATAGAAGTCCACGCCGCTGTTGATCGCCTGGATGACGACCTCTTCCCTTCCCTTTCCGGTGAACAGGATGAACGGGGTCGGTCCAAAGCGCGTCCGCACCTCAACAAGGAACTTGATGCCATCCATCCCTGGCATCTGGTAGTCGGAAACGATGGCGTCAAATTTCTCCAGTTCAAGTAACCGAATCGCGCCAGGTGCACTCTGTACTGTAGTTACGGCGATATCTCCGGATTGCTCAAGGAACAGCTTCCCGATTTCAAGAAGGTCTGGTTCGTCATCAACATAGAGGACACGGAGTGTATCTGCCATTTTTTAACTCTCCCCCGCATAACGCCACGCACCGTTCGGCACCGTCATCTCGAACCGTGCTCCCTTGCCCGGTTCGCCGGTCTCCTTAATGGTAATACCGGTGATATCGAGAATCTCCCTGACAAAGAAGAGTCCACGGATTGCGGCCCTTTCACCACCACTGCGTAAAAATATCCGTTCTTTTTTCTCATGCGGAATGCCGGTACCATCATCTTCAAAGATTATGGTGACCACGTCGGGAGTGCTCATATGCCAGATTCGGATCCGGGTGACATGTACACCGTGCGTTATCGAGTTCTCGAAGAGGCCCTGGCATGCCTTTTCCAGCAGGGGATCAGCAAAGACCTCGAGGTCTTCTGTTTCAATGCTGTGCCGGATTTCACCGACGGATATATGGGACAGACCGAGCAACATCACCATCTTTACGTTCTGCCATGTCGGGGGTTTTACCCCCATGTCCTGGTAATCTTTCGAATATTCAACAGTCTCGTGGATTAACCGGATCGCATGATCACCTTTTTGCAGTGTTGCAATAATCTGGTCCTGCCCTGCCGCATGATTTTTTGCCATCTCAAGGTAACTGTTCAGGACAAAGATCTGGCTGGTTAGGTCTTTTCGTGTCAGTTCGGAAAGGATATTCAGTTTCTGGTTCACTCGCTGGAGGGTGTCTTCAGCAAGTTTACCCCCGGTGATGTCCATCACAAGCCCGGTTACTTTTTCCGGCGTCCTGTCCGGGGTGTAACCGGTGATCCTGCCACTGTCATGGAACCACCGGTATTCGCCTGTGCTGGCGCGTATGCGGTACTCGATATCATAAACGGAAGCTTTCCCGTCCAGGTGATCCCGCATTGCCTTCATTACCAGCTCCAGGTCATCCGTATGTACCAGTGCCGTAAAATCGGTATAAAGGGAAAACCGGTCCGGGCTATACCCGAGCATCCCTGCTTTTTTTTCACTGCAGACAACTGCACCGGTCCTGCAGTCCATCTCCCACCACGCGAGGTTCCCTGCATCCATGGCGCTTTCAAGCCGGACATGGTTGACCTTCAGCGCCGCCTCGCTCTTCTTCCGGGCTTCAATCTCTTCTTTGAGATCGTCGAGCAGGTTTAACATGGCAGTTTTATTCTTCTCAAGCACCTGGTTCGCCTCCCCCAGTTCCTGCTCGGCTTTCCTGCGTTCTGCCAGTTCCCATTCCAGTTGCGAGGTACGGTCCGCAACCAGTCCTGCCAGGTATTTCTTCTCGTCCCGCTCCCGCTCGCCCGCCGCCTTTATCTTCACCATTGCCCGTATCTGGGCGGTCAGTTCTGCCTCGTCAAAGGGCTTGGAGATAAACGCCTCACCTCCCACCTCCAGCGCCCTGATGCGGCTCTTTCTGTCATCTTTTAATGCGGTAAGAAAGACCACCGGGATGTGCGAAAGGTACGGGTCAGCCTTCAACTGACTGCAGACTTCAAACCCATCCATCCCGGGCATGAGGATATCCAGCAGGACCACATCAGGGTTCTTTTCACGTACCAGTCCGATGCCGTGTTTACCGTTTTGTGCGCTATACACGCTGGCGCCTGGAAAAGCATCAGTCACGAAGGCTTTCAATGCTACCAGGTTGTCTTTATTGTCATCGATGGCTACGATTATCGGGGCTTTATGTTCCATGGAGGACCTCGTGTATCGACTGTAACAGGAGTGGCCCGTCGACTGGTTTTGAGTGGTAACCGTTGAAACCATAAGACAGGATCTCCTCCCGGTCGCCTTTCATCGCCCGGGCCGTCACGGCAATGACGGGGATATGCTTTAAATGCTCTTCTCTCCTGATCGCTGCAAGCATCGTAATTCCATCCATCACCGGTAGCGATAGGTCCATCAGGATGAGGTCGGGTGTGCGTGCACGTACATGTTCAATACCAGAACGGCCGTCCGTGGCCTCGATAATGGTATAACGGTCCTTCAGCAGTGCCCGGACCGTCAGCATATCATCCGGGTTATCTTCGACAACAAGGATGGTTGGCTTTTCTGGAACTTTCTTTCTGGCAGGTCGTTCCGCCACCGGTAATTCGTGTTCGCGGGGCACCGATACCATCGTCTTCACTGCCGTTAACAGCCCGCTACGGCTGATATCTCCTTTCTGGATTAACTGGTGGATATGGTTTCCTTCCAGGAAATCGAGCTCTTCCCGGGTGATGTGCTTTGCGGTAAGGATCAGTACCGGCAGCAGGGCAGTCCTCGCATTACTGCGGACCATCTTCAGGACGGTAAAACCATCCACCTCTGGCATCATCAGGTCGAGGATCATCGCATCCGGCAGTGCGAGCCCGATCTGTTCGAGGGCTTCCTTGCCATTCCGGGCCACCTGGACCTTGTACCCCTGCCCGGTGAGGATATCAGTTATCTGGATAACGGCAGGTTCACTGTCTTCCACGACAAGGATCGTCCGGTCTTTTTCGCAAGGTAAGGAGGTCGGGTCTCCGGCCTCGGCAGGTACGGAATATTTCTTTATTTCAACTGCCTTGTCATCGTGCAGGTTTTGGGAGAGGGCGAGTGGCAGTCGCAGGGTGAACATTGAGCCTTTACCAAGGGTGCTTTCCACGCCGATGCTGGCATTGAGCAGCCGGGCATATTTCTTTGCAATGGACAACCCGAGGCCGCTTCCACCGTAGGTCCGTGCAATGCGTTCATCTGCCTGCCGGAACTCATCGAAGATATAGTGGATCTGGTCCTGGTCGATACCGATACCGGTATCCGTTACCGTGATATGAAGTTCTTCACCAACCACCCCTGCCGTGATATCTACCGAGCCCTCGTTTGTGAACTTCACGGCGTTGTCAACGATATTCTGCAGGATGTGCTGGCACTTCGAAAGATCGCTCGTGATGGGGGGGAGGGAATCACTTACCAGGTTATGAAGGCTGATACCCTTCTCCTCTGCCTGCGGTCCGATCATTGCTAACACCATGCTGACAAGGTCCTTCACAGAGAACTGGGAGATGCTTATCTCTTCGCGTCCCGCTTCGATCCGCGAGATGTCTAATATATCGTTGATCAGTCCAAGCAGGTGCCTGCCGTTTCGTTCGATCACGTCAAGATAACTGTATTCTTCTTCCGGGATTTTCCCGGCCAGCCGGCGGTTCAGGACTCCGGACAGGGCGATGACCGAGTTGAGCGGGGTCCTGAGCTCATGGCTCATATTGGAGAGGAAGACACTTTTCAACCGGTTGGCCTCGTCAAGCTGTTTTTTCTGGACTTCCAGTTCGGTATTCTGCTCCCGCATCACTTCTGCCTGAACGGTCATCTCGGTATTCTGCTCCCGCATTACATTTGCCTGGACGGTCATCTCGGCGTTCTGTTCACGCATTACCTCTGCCTGCTGGGCCAGCTCCCGGGACTTCTCCGTCAGCTCGCGGTTCTGCTGTCCAAGCAGTTCGGAAAATTCCGTGATCTTCCGGTATGCCAGCACCCCGTTGAAGCGGGCGGTCAGGATACCCCAGCTGTCATTGACCAGCCGGATTGCCGGTGTGGTGTAGGCACGAACGGATGCCAGCGAGATCATTGCCACGACTTCCTGCCCGGAAACTATCGGGATGGTGAGGATCTCCCGTGGTATCATGT
>JBAXMF010000198.1:0-4935 GCA_037134435.1 Methanomicrobiales archaeon
TCAGTTCCGGTTTCGGAGCGCTGGCCATTGCCCTTGTAATCGGTGCACGTTCAGGTTATGGGAAGTATATGATGGAACCGCATAACATACCGATGACCCTTCTCGGAGCTGCATTACTCTGGTTTGGTTGGTTTGGATTCAATGCGGGCAGTGCACTTGCAGCAAACGGTCTGGCGGCCAATGCATTCGTCGTCACGAACACGGCAGCTGCTGCAGGAGCCCTGGCATGGTTGTTTGCGAGTTGGTACCATGGTAAACCAAGTTCTCTTGGCATGGTCTCAGGAGCAATCGCAGGCCTTGTAGCAATTACTCCTGCATCCGGTTATGTAACACCGATGGCATCAATTGTTATCGGGGGGGTTGCCGGTCTCGTATGTTACGGTGCGATGCTTTTCCGTATGAGAAAAGGTCTTGATGAAAGTTGTGATGCATGGGCAGTCCATGGTATGGGAGGTCTCTGGGGAGCGCTTGCAACGGGTATCTTTGCAGCTGCAGCGGTAAACGGTGCTTCAGGTCTCCTCGAAGGAAATGTTCACCAGTTTGTAGTAAACGCAACTGGTGCATTCGTTGCGCTGATATATGCGTTTGGCGTCACGTATATCCTTGCGTGGCTGGTGAATAGATTCATGGGACTCCGTGTATCTGAAGACGAAGAATATGTGGGGCTGGATATATCCCAGCATGGTGAACGTATAAATGCATGAGGTGGACCAGATGCAAAAAATCGAAGCAATAATAAGACCAGAGCGGTTTGAATTCGTGAAAAAAGCACTTGAGGAGAATAAAATATACGGACTAACCGTTTCAGAGGTTGAGGGACGCGGAGACCAGAAAGGGATCGTTATCCAGTACAGGGGCGGGGAAATAACCGTCGACCTCATTACAAAGTGTAAAGTGGAAGTCGTGGTAAAGGACAAAGACCTCCAGATGATCCTGGACCTTATCATCAGTGCTGCACGGACAGGGAAAATTGGTGACGGGAGAATATTTGTATCTCCTGTCTCGAAATCGATCCGCGTAAGAACAGGGGAGATTGAAGAATAATCCTTATTCTCCCAAATTTCGAAAGATTTCTGAATAATACAGGAAAATACTAATCTCGTTATGGAGTTGAAATGACAAATATACTTATTCTCGGGATGACAGAATTTTTTATCGTTCTTTTTGCAGTCCTTGCCTACATGATCAAATATAAAGGACGAGTCGATATCATCGCGGGCTATGATGAAAAACTGGTCAGAGATAAATCAGGGCTGGCGGAGTTTATTGGTAATAACCTCATTATCCTGGCGGTCAGTGCTCTCCTGGCATTCATTTTCGAACTACTGAATCCCTCGACTGAATTCATTGCGTTCCTGATATTCGCCTCGGTTATTGTCCCGATTGTTGGAATTATGACCTTTTTCGGTATGCGTAAATACCTTGCAAATGAGATGCAGGATCGGGGGTGCATGCCGACCCGTTGAATTAATTGTCAACTTCGGCGTATCTCCAAAATTGGGTAAAAAACCCAAAATACGCCAGAATTACAGAAAAAAAGAATCCATATTGGTATTCTTACTCCACCCAACCGTTGATCTTCCGCTCCTGCCCGTTTAAATCGCCCGCATATGGCTCCGATTGTCACTAATGACGGATACGGCTAAATTGGGTGATTTTAACTTAATCTAACCAATATCTGGCCTTTATTTGGGCTGTAGCCTTTTCCAAATTCCAATAAAAGACCTCATATAAACGCAGAATTAGCCAATTCCCAGATTGCCCCTGGTCACTTTAACGCACGACTGTGAGATACAATAAACCTGGACCCGGGCCTTACCATCTCGATCCTCAACCCAACCGCCACCTTCTCCGACGACATCAACCCGAACTCCATCGTCCTGAAGATGACCCGGCGAAGCGTTTCCTTCCTGTTCATGGGTGATGCCAATGCAGACGCCGAAAGCCGTATTGCCAATAGCGGAACGAATTTCATGCCGATATTATCAAGGTCAGGCACCACGGCAGTGCCACGTCATCCAGCTCAGCCTTCCTATCCAAAGCACATCCGAAGATCAGCATCATAGAAGTGGGAGCCGGGAATTCCTATGGTCATCCTACATTCAGCAACACTCGGCCTCCTGGCCCAGGTGGAGTCCGCGGTGTATCGGACCGACCTGTATGGCGATGTCAAGGTGACAACCAACGGCACGACTTACGATGTAAAAACAGGACAGACGTAACAATCATCCTCCACGCGAGATTTGATATAATTCCCTGTGCATATAGCAGACCAGCAAAGATATTCAGGGGAGATTACCCGTGGCAAAACCGATTGAAATTGGCCTTGTGCTCGAAGTAAGAGATGCAATAGCATTCCAGAAGTACCTGGAGCATCCGACATTTACCCGAGAAGGCCTGGCCCTGATGCGTGAAGCGAAGCGCGATGCAGAACAAGCCGGCATTGCGGATGCAGAATGGGTGCAGGATGGGGGGTTTCCTCTCTGTGCAGGAAATTCTCGATATCAGTAGCATCACCATTCGTGAGACGGGCGAGCCAGGGAAGGGTACACGATTTGAGATACGGGTACCGGGCGGATCATACCAGTTTTTCGAATAACACAGACCTGTTATTCGAATGACTCCATGCTGAAGAGCAGGTTCTTTATGGGCGATCCTCGCGCATAACCTTGGGGCTATCTGGAAATATCGGAATTTCGCAATATTATGACAAAAACGTTTCATTTTAGCCATGAAAAAGATCGCCCTGTGCTCATGTGACTTTTCCTTAACCTGCTAAAAATGTAAAAAATAATGAACTTGGATTCAATGTAAAATATAATCAATCACGAAACTTGGATTGCATTTCGTAGATTTTAATAGCAATTATCCATGTTTTTAATTATGGATAGCCGGCAGGAGACTATTAAAAAAATCAAGAGCCTCCTCCGTTCCCACCGCAACGGGTTGACCATTACCGACATCTCCCAAAAATTACTGTTAAACCGGAACTCAATCGCAAAATATCTTGAGATCCTCCTCATATCAGGGGATGTCAACCTCAATACATACGGCCCGGCAAAAGTTTACACTATTTCGCAAAGGATGCCAATTTCGGCCATGGTGAAATTTTCTGCAGATATCATCATCCTGATTGATAATGATATGCGGGTACTGGATGCGAATGAGAACGCTCTTTCGCTGCTTGGCATTGATCGCGACGAGATCATCGGGAACCAGATTGATACCCTCCATTCCCCCCTCCTGGCGCGACTTGCAATTCCTGAAGTTTTTGACAAGATACAAAGAGACGGTGAGATACAACGGGAATTTGCCTTTACATCACACAATGAAGATCGCCATTATCGTGTGAGACTTATTCCGACAGTTTTTGATAACCTTGAAGAGGGCATTACCGTTATCGGGGAAGATGTAACAAAACAGATTCGCTTTGCAGAATCGCTGATGGTCTCCGAAGCCCGTTACCGGGCAATTGTCCAGGACCAGACGGATTTCATCTGCAGGTGGTGCCCGGACGGCTCTGCTACCTTCATCAATGAACCGCTCAGCAGGTTCCTGGGGATTTCGTGTAATGACGCATGCGGGAAAAGTATTTTTTCATTTATATCTCCCGAAGACGCTCCCGGTACCATTCAAAAAATAGCCAATATATCCCCTGATAACCCCACCGACGCCACGGAACTGAGAGTGATGAACGCCGACGGGTTGTACCGCTGGCATGCATGGAGCCACCGGGGTATATTTGACGATGCGGGTACTCTTGTGGAGTGCCAGTCGGTTGGGCAGGACATTACAGAGCGCCGGCGGGTTGAAAAGGCGCTTTATGAAAGTGAAGAACGGTACCGGAATGTCGTGGAAGACCAGACCGAATTCATCTGTCGTTTTACACCGGACGGGACCTATGTCTTTGTGAATGAGGCATACTGCCGCTATTTCGGGCTGAAACGGGAGGAGGTCATTGGCGCCCGGTTCCATCCGAATATTCATCCGGAAGACCAGGAGAATGTTGCCCGGATCTTTGCATCTCTCAACCCGGGTCATCCGGTTGAGGTGATCGATCAGCGGATCATTATGCCAGACGGCTGCATCCGATGGCAACGATGGGTTGACCGTGCAATCTTTCAATCGGATGGCGGCCTGAAGGAGTACCAGTCGGTTGGCCGGGATATCACCGAACGCAAAGAGACAGAGGAAAAAATTGTAACAGCGTTGAAAAGGGCCCGGGACCAGCAGGCGGTGCTGGGCACGATATCATTCTCACCATACCTTTTTTCCGGGGACGTGGAGGGCCTGTCAGCCAGCCTTACGACCGCATCGTCAAGTGTGCTTGGTGTGGAAAGGGCGAGTGTATGGCTGTTTAACAGCAACGGAGATGAACTGCAATGTATCGACCTGTACGAGGGCTTGCATGATCGGCACTCCCAAGATTATGTGCTTAAACGGCATGAATATGAAAACGAATTTAACGCGTTAAGCAAGGCATTGTATATCGATGCCAGTGATCCATTGACCGACCCTCGCACGGCGGGGTACGTGAACGGGTACCTCAAACCGAATCGTATTACTTCAATGCTGGATGCGGTGATACGGGTCACCGGGCAGAATCTCGGGGTTCTCTGTTTTGAGCATGTTGACCGTCCGCACCACTGGGAAAACGATGAGATTGCATTTGCCTGTCAACTTGCTGACCAGATTGGGATTACCCTGCTAAATCGCAATCGCAAACTGGCAGACCTTGCCCTTAAAGAGAGCGAAGAACGGTTCCACATGATTGCCAATCTCTCACCATTCCCTATCTCCATTATGGATGATGCATCGAATTACCAGTACCTGAATAAAATGTTTGAGCAGCTCTTCGGTTATACGCTCGCCGATATTCCAACAGGGAAGGACTGGTTTACAAAGGCATTTCCAAATGAGAATGAGCGACAAGCG
>JBAXMF010000199.1:0-4928 GCA_037134435.1 Methanomicrobiales archaeon
TGTCCAGGCCGATGGTGAACGGGGCCAAAGTCTCCGGATCGGCATGGCATCCCATCCAATCGGACCGGGTGGGCCGTATGTGCCGGATACCATGATCGAGGAAGTGCAACAGAACCTCGCAGACCTGGAGTGGGTCTTAAAGGACATCGTCCTCCAGGAGAACATCCTCCTGATCGGAGAGGCAGGAGTCGGTAAAAACAAGCTCGAAAGTTACCTGGCCCACCTCCTCCGCTACAACCTCCTTGTTGTTGGAATGAGCGGGGAAACACGGGTGTCAGACCTCCTCACCTATCGAAGCTTCGGGGAAGAGGAAGAGGGGAAGACAGGTGATACCGCGACACTCGGCCTTCGTGCCCTCACCGACCCGGAGCACGGGTGGATGATTGTTCTCGACGAGGCGAACAAGGCACACCCCGGAGTCCTTGTTTCGTTTAATGACCTGCTACAGGACCGGCTTGTCCGATTGCCCGGGGGGAAAGAGGCACCGGTCCGTGCAACCATTTGTGTGAATATCAACCCGAACCGGCCACCCTACGAGGTGAATGACTTTTCATTCGAGTTTATGGACCGGTTCTCGATCCATACCATCCTCCACCTGCCGGCCGACCAGGCAGTCGAGGTGCTGAAGAAAAAATACCCCGGTGCAGACGATGATTTTTTCAGAGACGTAGTACATGGATACTACGCCCTCCACCCCCTGTACAGCAGCGGGATCCTCTTTGAGCCCGTGACGATGCGGAACGAGGAGGCGGCGATAGAACGTGGACTCCAGTACCCGGACCAGGCATGCAACCTTGTCGACCTCCTCTGCGCCTGCTATGGTCCACGCGATGGCCGTGAACTGCACGCGGTCCAGGGGGCCTTGCAGGCGGCGGGATTTGACCGGAACGTGCTCCCTGCAGCATGGGCACTGGAACAATACCGGTCTTCATGGGAGACCGATAGCAATAACGAAGATAAAGCCATCTCTCTTGCAGAAACGTACCGTGCAATAGGAAAACCATCAGCCGCAAAGGACGTCCTCCAAAAGATGCTCTCCCGGGACCCGCGACGGGACTGGGTCTATCACTTTAAAACTGCCTTGATATACCTAGACAATGACCAGCCTTGCGAGGCAGGACTAGAGATCCTGGAGGGATTTGCTGATGGAAGTGTCGTCCGGATGGACAACAACGAGGAATATGTCGTCCTGTGTACAGATGTCCGTGTCCCTGGAGGCACGCCTGAAATCTCCATTGAGGCACAGAATACCCGTACAGGAACGATGGCCCTTATCACCGGCCGGGCAATCGGCCCCACAAAATCTGTTCATCGCCTAGGTGGGGAATACCTCCTGTCATTTTCGGATACGGTGCATGGTCTTACCATCTACGAGTGTCCACGGAAATTGACTGCCACGAAAGGCAGCGATAGTCCTGTAGTACCAGTCCCACTGGCTGACAGTAACCGGGAGAAGATATCGTCAGATCATCCCCTCTCACTCACCCGTCTTATCAGAGAGAGCGTGATGACGGGCTGGTCTGACCCGGTGTTCCGCCGTCAGATGTGCAGGTTCCCCTCACCGCCCTGGTCGCTACCCGAATGTACGGAAGGACGTATTGTGCGGGAGATCAATGGTGAAGGAGGGTGTATTCGCTTGGTTGTAAATCTGGATTCCAGCTGGTCAGTGGAGTGCCGCGGCTCTACGGGTAATGGAAAGAAAATGATAGGCTGGGACAGGTGCGGAACACAGAAAACTGGGGAATTTTTCTTTTCCAATAGCGAGGGTGACGTATCGAAATTACCCTCACCCGGGAATCCTTTCCTCAGGCTAACTCATAGCGAGTCCCGGAACACCGTGTATCTCGTACTTCCGGATGAACTCGCCTTGGCGGTGCAACGTGAAAATCCGAAAAGGCATTGCAATGCCAGGGAACCGCGTGTATCGGTTCTTTCCGCCGTGGCGTACGAAGCTGAAATTGAAAGCCCCCTCTTTACCAGGATATATCCCCGGTTGCAGCGAATATTCAAGTATTCCCGGCCGATAAAAGGTCAGCCGTCGATGGGTGCAGGTGATATCCTCTATACCCTTCAGCCGGACTCCAGGATCACCACGTCGGTCCTTGTGGAGACCAGCGGGACTGGAATTGTATTTAGGGAATAAGTCCTGGTGTTGATGTGGCAGTTCCAAAATCCGATGACAAAAGGGAGGGGATTTTGCAGAACGCCGTCCTCCAGCAGATGATCATCCCTTTCACGAAACTGGACCACTGTGAGGAATGGCTTACGCAGGCAACCTCCCCTGACATCCAGGGGTACCTGCAGGAGATACGAAGGTATATCACGACGGTATTTCTTACGGCAACGCAACCAAGGGACATTGCCTATGAAGCAAAGGCCCGGGCGATATTCACCGGTTACCGGCAGATTACCGGGCCAGTCGGAAGGGAAACAACACTCCGTCGGGGGGACATCCTTGTGCGGACAACCGTAGACCCTGGCGAAATTAACCTTTCGAAATCTGTGTTTATCGTACGGTTCATGCAGGAAGGGACCAGTAAAGGACTGGAAGGGAGCCGGCCTGTTGTTCGCGGGTACTGGCTTGGGGAACAAAACCCGGTCGCTACCGAGGACATAGAACAGATGTGTGGAGAATTCGGACTTATTTTTGTCGAGGGAGAAGATAAATGCGACCGGATCATACGGCAACTTGCCATTGCATGCCAGGACTCATCACAACCCTCGAAATTTTTCCGGGCTGGAGCAAGGTCTGACATGGTTGTACAGCTGGAATTTGGTGGGTTGGCAATCGAGTATCACCCATCAGACCGGTGGCTCAGGCTCACCATTGAAGGGGAAGAGGGAGGAACTTTTACAATTGAAGAGACTGGGTACCCGTCTGAAACAACCAGCGTTAAAGATGGAAAACAGGAACTTTTGCGCTGGCAGGGGACGCCTGTTGCGGATATCCAGTACCAGTCACATGCAGAACGCGTCCTGATTATTCTTGAGAATGATTTTTTTTCCACTCTCCTTGCGGGCAATATTATTAGGAAGTACCAGTTCACGGGACCAGGGGGCATTGTATTCGAATTTATCTCCCGGTCTGATGTGGAGTAATTGTAAATGGTATTCTGCGTCAGATTTTTTAACGGGCAGGGGTCATGATGGCGATGTGGACGATGAAGGTTGAACCCATTTCCGGTCCTTGACTCACGCGTTATCTCAGTCATCAGGTCAGCTTGAGATCTATTTGTTGCCCCTCGAAAAGGACGACGCCGGATAGATCTCAACGATCCGATCAACTCCGAAGGTTACCCTGTGTTTCCTTAAAGACGAGGGCCCGACACCCCTGATCGATATCAGTTATAGAAATGCCGATGCGAATCTTCCACCCCGGGAAGAGCGAGCGCGTGTTGCCTTTCCGGTAATTATCGGATCAGCCTTGCGGTTCCCTCCTTAAAAGGTTCCACAAGAATGGACGCAAATACGTTTCAAAAGAGAAAATAGGTTATTTTTTTGCTGCTGGTTTTTCACCGTGTTGAATTAACCGGCACTTATTAACGCACTCCCAGTTCTCGGGGAGGAACTTCCCATCAGGGCCGGGTTTCATCGTGGTATGGTATTTTTCCCCACAGACGAGGCATTCCATTAGTCCTGACTCTTCATCGACCAGTTTTGTTGCATTTTCTTTTTTGTTCATTGTCCGATAGGTCCGGCGGGATTACAGATATAAGTGCGGGTCGGGGACACTAGGATACAGGGGAGCACGTTAATGGAGTAATGGGGCATCTTTGCATGTCATTTTTTGTTCGGAAGCGCCCCTGGAAAGAGCGAATCTCAGGACTTAAACTGAAAATGGAGAAGTAATAAACCTATGATATCCAGTTCTCTATCCGTGGCACAAGTTACTACCAGTTCATCTTCACAAGCTCAGGCGGATCGTTAACCCGTGTCGTTAAAAATAGGGAAGCGTTTTTTATTCTCTTTTTGCAGTATTACTAAAGATCTCAGTCCCCCGTAATTCGGGGATGGATATTTGCAACTGCTTCCTGGTGGGACTATAATCTCTTTCAGGATCTTCGCTCTGGATACCAGCCAGAATAAGCCCGCCCTTATGAGAGTTTATTCCTGCCAGGGTCCTCATGATGAAGTTGGTACCAGGGGTTGTTCATTCTGCCAGTGCCATCATGGGTATGACGATGCACCGCATCCCTAAATACCATCACCCACGCCAGGAACGCCCCATACAAAAGTAAGATCATAAAAATGTCGTATGTCCTTTTTTAGCGGAGTAAGAGTATGATCGGTCAATGGTTGGTATTCACAGGGCTTTTCATACTTTGTCGACCTCTTTCGTGAAAACCGATCAACTCACGAACATACAATGGGGATGAAAGGGGTACCCATTAAAAAAAATCAAACCGACTTCTCCCGTTTAACGGAACAATAAATATTGATTGCTGATAACGGATTTCACTCTTGTTAGTCAGTACTAAACGATCAACCGGAGACGGGATAAGGCCGAACCCATGGAAATTTTCATCATTGTTTTCATAGTGAATCTGGTTTTTGACCCATCTTGTAAAATCAGGGCAGGTTGGTTGAACAAAACCATGGGTAGTAGGATAAATATTCTGCGAAAATAAAAATGGAGCCTGTACCGCAAATATAAAGGCCACCAGATATATCATTGAGAAGAGCAGATAGTGTTTTTGTTTATTCATTTATCCACCTACAATCATGTTTATTCCATACGAGCTATTTCGACCATTTGCATATGCAACACCATCTGCAATATCGTGTTGCTTGTGAAGGCCATAACCTGCCATAGAATATTGTACCTATTATCCAAGATCTTATAAAAATATGGACTAATTGCCACAAGGGTGTTGAGCCCATCCAACCACCAAGGATAATTGTTGGACGGCCCACCAGAGAACCCAATA
>JBAXMF010000200.1:0-4920 GCA_037134435.1 Methanomicrobiales archaeon
TGACTGGTTACCGTAGCAATGACGCGCAGGAGATCTGTTACCGCCAGTGGAGTTGAAAGTTGATGATACGGATATTTTAAGCCGGATTTCAAAATAGGATCTTTTTATGGGGGTTATCTGTCTTCATGTATGGGTTGTAATTGGGTAGAATTCCCGGGAAACCGGTATCATGGGCATTTCATCCTATTCAGGAGATAGAACTTTGGGAAGGTTTTTTTGATTTTAACCAGTTGATTTGCAGAAATAACGCTAAAAAGAAGATTTCATTACCTTTTTATACCCCTTTATTTCCACTGGAGCGCACGATTTTCCTGACGTCTTTTGTGGGCGAGTGGAGGTCCTTCACATGATATAGTGCAGGTTTTAAAACGCCGAAGGAGACAAACCAGGATAACGGGTACCAGGGTTCAGGTTACCGGGGCACGTACCATAACGTTCGTATCGCTTCTTATCGTTTCATTTATCCCTGTTCCGGAAGAGAATCTATCTGAGAGATGAACATGCGGATATTATGTGTATATTACTCATGGAAAGGTCACACCGCGAAAGTTGCGGAACGGCTTGCAGATTTACTGCATGTATCGCCGGTGCGGATTGAACCTGCCGTTGAATCAGGGATGTTTGGGAAGGCAATGAAGGCACTGCTTGGGATGAGTTCCCCGATTAAGCCAGTGAAAGAAGACCTGTCCGACATTGATGTGCTGGTGATTGCGTCTCCCGTCTGGGCCGGGAAGGTGCCCCCGTATGTAAATGAATATATCAACAGGATGTCGATGTGCGAGGGGAAACGGTGCTATGTCCTTGTCGAGATGGGGAATTCCGGGGCAGATAAGGCCATCGGGCACCTGAAAGGGCGCCTGGAAAGTAAAGGCATGAAGTTCGCCGGGTCGACCTGGACAATTGAAAAGGACGTGGATGCAGATATGGTGTACGACCACCTGATCTCGTTTGCGGAAACAATTCACGGGAAGAAAATAGTACTGGTATAATCGGGTTACCATTCTCTAGCGTTTTTTAATATTCTGTGCATAATTTTTCGGTCCGGGCGTGAAACGAGTTTGGCCCGGCCGGTTCCCCTGATTCCGGTGGCCGGGCCCACATCCCTGTTCGTTCCGGGCAACTCAAATACTGTGCCTGATAACAGGAAACCTATGAAAAAAATTCCCTGTTTCATTCTTATCATTCTCCTCGCACTTTCACTACTTGGTGCAGGCTGTACAAGTCCGGCGACCCCGGAGAAGGGGTTGCAAACGAATACCGTTACACCGGTAACCATTAAGACCCCTGTGGTGCCCCAGTCTCCGGTAAGTACGGGTGATAATCGCACCGGGAATGTTGATGATATGGTAATGCAGTCGCTTCTCGCCCGGATCGGGGGCAGGGTAAACCTGTCACTCGAAACGCTTGACCAAAACATATCTGGTGCTGCCAAAACCCTGGGGGACGCCGGAATTTCAGGCAGTGCGGCCGATGGGATACTGGATAACCTCGCGGCCTCTCCCCCTGTCATAGACGCCGTAACGGTAACGAATGAGGGGGAAATCGCCGCCGTAATGCCTGCCAGGTTCAGGAATGTCATTGGGGAATCGGTTGCTAACCAGTCGCATATTATAATTGGGCTCCGTACGGGAGAACCAGTCCTTTCAGGTGAATTTGCGATCGTTGAAGGTTCCAATGCATCAGCCATTGTCTACCCGGTACGGTCTGCAAACGGGACCGCAATTGGCCTTATATCTATGCCGTTCGATCCGGAACGCCTGTTATCTGATGCCATCAGCCCGTTGATTGATGAGCGTGTGTATGAAGTAACGGTAATCCAGCCTGACGGGCGGATCATCTATGCAACAAACACGTCCCAGGTCGGGATGATGTCCCTTTCTGATCCTGTTTTTGTATTCCGGCCTGACCTGACCCGGTTTATTAACCAGGTCATCTCGGCGGATTCAGGCAACGGTACCTATGTCGTGCATGGTACCACAACGAAACCGGATGTAACGGTGGAAAATTACTGGACAACAGTCTCACTGCATGGGACCCCGTGGAGGATTATTCTGGATACGTTAAGAGAATGACACGTTGAAATGTGATGACCGGTTCAGGAAAAGACAAGAAAAAAATTACATTTTTCAGATAAATCCCGCCCTTTGGGTGTGGGCCTGAACTATCGATATTTTTTGTATCCAAGCAATGTACATCAGTACCTCACCTTGTTATGGCGGGGTCGCCACTCTCTTGAAGAGGCCAGGTATACCCGCAAGGTTGATGGGGGACTGTTGACACATCTCCACGGTCGGTTCTCCATGGTGTAGTATCATACCTTGCCAGACCCGGGGTGGTACCTGGTTATTCGTAAGAAATTGTGCGTCGATAACCAAAATCACAACGTTGCGAATATCGATCCGGTCGGGACCCTGGATTTCCGGAATGGTGTGCATGCAATGCGCAACTCTTTTTTTTTCAGAAAAGGACCATGCGGTTAAAAGATATGCAGATTTGGCCTGCATGACAAATTGGAAATTTCATTAAACTGTGCCTGGTATTGATATTTTTTCCTCGGCATGAGATTCCCCCTGGGGCAATTAGGCTCAAAATAAGTTCTGTTACCCACCTGCCGGGTGAGTAGCAGCCGGGGGAAGGACCTAGGGATAACCCGTCCCTCCTTTGCTCTATACACCCCTTGCAATTTCTGCGACGCTTCCAAGAAGCATATCTACATCGTACTCGTTATTATACAGGCCAAGACTGGCACGTACGGTCCCTTTCGGAAGTCCCAGTAACTCCATGAGCGGGGCACAACCATGGATGCCTGATGTTACCATGATATCTACGTTTTCATCCAGGTAACGGGCGACGTCATCAGGGTCTATGGTGCCGATATTGAATGAGACGACCCCCACCCGTTGTCCGGGATCACCAGGTGCAAACACGCGTACACCACGGATCCCATTCAGTCCGTCAACCATGCGGGCTGTAAGGTGGATATCATGGCGTCTGACCCGGTCCATTCCGATACTGGCAAGGTAATCAACAGCCGCGCCAAGGCCGATACCCCCCGAAATATTGGGTGTCCCGGCCTCATATTGCTGGTACCCTTTTTCCGGGATATACCCGGCCGGGTAAAGGGGTTCTGACATACCGTTGCCAGGCTTCGATGGGGTAAGAGCTCCCTGTTCTTTTATCCAGAGGACCCCGGTGCCAGTCGGGCCGAGCATTTTATGACCGGAGCAGCAGAAGAAATCTGCTTCCAACTGCGTTACGTCTACAGGGATATGCGGGACCGATTGTGATCCGTCCACGAACAGCAGGGCACCATGTTCGTGGCAGACACGGGCGATTTCCCGGACCTGCGTGATGACCCCGAGTACGTGGGAGGCATGGGTAACGGCGATGACCCTTACATCACCTCCGGCCAGCAATTCGTCGAGTGCCGCCAGGTCAGGCAGGTAGTCCGGACCTACCGGGAGGAACTCAAGGGTTGTCCCCCTGGTATCCGTCCCTTTCCATGGCAGGAGGCTGGAATGGTGCGCAAGCACGGTGGTGATGATGCGGTCACCACGCTGCCAGGAAATTCCGCGAGCCACGATGTTCAGTGCTTCGGTTGCATTTTTTGTAAACACAAGTTCTCCACCGGTTCCACCGATGAATGCTGCAACTTTTTCATGTGCATGGTGGTACCGCATGGTCGCAATCCCTGAAAGGCGGTGCACGTTTTTCCCGAGATTCGAACGGTAATTCCGTTCATATTCCAGCATTGCCTGGAGCACGGGCTCAGGTGAGAGGCCCATCGATGCGCTGTCAAGGTAAATGATATCCGCCAGCAGGGAGAAATCACGTCGGACCTCAAGGAAAAAGTCTTCATCTTCCCGGGTAAGGGTGACCGTGTCCTTACCTGGCAGGATTGCGGTTTCACTAACCGATATCCCGGCTTGGACTGGAAGTCCCGGTGTCAGTACGTCCACCGGGGTGACTGCAGGCATGGTACCCGGTATACTGCCCGCTTCCGGAATTGGTCCAGTCGCTTTTGGGCCAGCCACCCCCGGAATAGGCTGATGGCTTCGTTGCGGTTTTTCTTTTCCCTGGAGCTGACCTGCCTTGACCTTTCCCACCGGTGCGGCACTGATCTTCCCCATGGTCCTCGCGTTCTGCCCTGGCCCGGGTGATGTACCTGGCACCGGGGCTGACCGGTTTTTCTCTCCTGGCTGGGCTGTCCCACCTGCAGACCGCGGTGCTACCGCCACACCGTCTGCGGTCTCGAGAAGGAGGATATTGTGCTGCCGGCAGAGTTCCTGCATCTTGTTTGGCAGTCCCTTCCATCGCCAGAGCCCGAACGTGACATATTCGGGGGGCAGATCCTTCTTTTCTGCCCAGCGGGTGAGAAATTCCGTGCACCGTGCCATAAGGTCAGGGTGAATCCGCCCGAGTTCCGAGAACTCGGACTCAAGCATCGAGGGGCATGGATAACAGCCGATCCGCTCAATCCCCATTTCATAGAGAGGATTAATCGGGGCGCCCTGCCACCAGAGGTACAGGAATACTTCGAGTGCCCTCCAGTTCCGTATCGGGGAGACATTCAGCTGGAGCGGGTTTAAGGGGTTCTGGACCGCAAGTTCGAGGCTGGCCCGGTTCCACGACTCGTACCACCGGTTGCCCTGTATCGTAACACAGGGACCGGTAGTTGCAAGGTAAAGGCGGAGCGGGTTCTGTTTCTGGAGTTTGCAGCACCAGCGGTTGTCCTTTGCGGGCGGCCCTGCCTTCTCGACGGCAGCCCAGAAATCTCCAGCCCCGCCGATGACCTCCACCCCGAGCGACCGGACGAACTCAATCGTCTCCGGGAACTCGATACCGGTATCAAGGAAAAATGCATCATTCACCCCCGCCTTCCGCGCCAGCAGGAGGATGGCGGTGCTGTCCTTTCCGCCT
>JBAXMF010000201.1:0-4875 GCA_037134435.1 Methanomicrobiales archaeon
GTGCCCGGGTATCCAGCGTCACCGCGATCTTTCATCATGAGGATTGTTATCAAACCGGTTTGATTATGAAATACCTGGTGATCGGTTGCCATTCGTGTTCCCTTAGCACCGGGCTAGTGAGAAAATGGTCCCCCTGCTTCTGGAGGACTATTACCAAAAGACCGCATTACCGTGGTTATCGGTTATACCGGGTCCTCGTTTTTCGCATAACCGAATGATTATTTTTACAAATCGGAGGCCAATTAAGTCCTGTATTATCGCGAATAGAGCGATCTTATGGGGCAATCCGTATCAAAGTAGGCCCTGTTTTTGCGGGGTGGTAATGACCCTATAAATCGGTCTTATTTCAGGTAGATTCCCCAAATATCGTCAAATAAGCCTTATAATTAAAAATCGATACGTGATCGTGAAAATATGGTGAATGTGGCCCAAAATGGCGTTCTTTACCTAAAAAAAAGGTATGAGTGCTAATGATATGGCACTTACCTGAAAACCCGGTAAATATCACGTTCCGGATAAAAAAAACTCCATTTCTCAATTTAATAACGGGGGGAAAGGATACCCATGGCTCAATGTTGCATCTCCCAATAAGATTATTTTCACATTGGGTCGCAATGTAGTGGATGACCTATGGCCGGGGTTTGTGACGTTGAAATGCCGGTATCCATAATTATTTTTCAACATCCAGCTGATAACGTTATGAAAAACAATAGCCGCAAAAAAAAATTCAACTCAACAATGGACCTTGATCCTATCCGCATATATCGCCGCACGCTTTGGGAGAAGGAAAACGATCTATACGTCCTGGTGTACCAGGGACGTGGTAGCCAACAGGACAACAAGGCCGCGGTTTGATTAGGCCCCGATGCTTGTAGCGTGGTGCCGCACCGATTCAATAGATGGTAAGAAAAAATCCGGTGCGATGCGCACCAGGCAAAATAAAAACCGTAAAGATTTCGAGGCCTAAATCTAAAAATAATTTAAAAACTAGTAACTGACCTCCACGTCGTGACCATGACCGATTTTGATCTCCATGCACCATTCGGACCCAAAGGCTCCCAACCGGAAGCAATACAAAAACTGGTCAGTGGTCTCCGTGAAGGGCTGCAATACCAGACCCTCCTCGGGGTCACCGGGTCGGGCAAGACATTCACCATGGCCAACGTGATCAGGGATTCAGGACGACCTGCCCTGGTCATCGCTCACAACAAGACCCTTGCCGCACAACTCTACAACGAGTTCCGGGAGTTTTTCCCTAATAATCGGGTCGAGTATTTTGTGTCCTATTACGACTATTACCAGCCGGAATCCTATATCCCTGCAAAAGACCAGTACATCGAGAAAGATTCGCAGATAAATCCTAAGATTGAGCAACTCCGTCTCTCGGCGACCGCGTCTCTCCTGTCCCGTCGCGATGTCATTGTTGTTGCTTCCGTCTCCTGCATCTATGGCCTTGGCCGGCCGGAAAATTTCCGGAATATGGGTTTTGAGTTGAAAGTCAACGAACTGAGTTCGAGGAAAGAGATCATCAGTGACCTTGTTGCCTGCCAGTTCCAGAGAAATGAACTTGAGCTCATGCCCGGGCGTTTCCGGGTGAAGGGGGATACCATTGACCTGATCCCCGGTTATTTCAATAATATCATCCGGGTCGAGCTGTTTGGGGACAACGTCGAACGGATCATGGAGATCGACAAAAATACCGGGCTGATCAAAGAGAGGATGAATTATTTCTATGTATACCCCGCCCGGCATTATGTCATCCCCGAAGAAGACCAGAAACGTGCAATGGTGACCATCCGGGAGGAATTAAAAGAACGTCTGCCACAGCTTGGGCTGATCGAATCCTACCGGCTTGAACAGCGGACCCGGTACGACCTCGAGATGATCGAGGAGAGCGGGAGCTGCAAGGGGATAGAGAATTATTCCCGGCACTTTGATTTTCGTAAACCCGGGGAAAAACCGTACTGCCTGCTGGATTACTTCCCCGATGATTTTATTCTCTTTATCGATGAGAGTCACCAGACCATCCCGCAATGTAACGGGATGTACAAGGGGGACCGTTCGAGGAAAAAGTCCCTTATCGATTACGGGTTCCGCCTGCCGAGTGCCTATGATAACCGACCGCTCATGTTCAAAGAGTTCGAGCAGTACATGCACCAGGTCATCTTCGTATCCGCTACCCCTGCGGACTACGAACTTGAGCACTCCGGCCAGGTCGTAGAGCAGATCATCCGGCCCACTGGGCTGGTCGACCCGGTTGTCGAGGTTCGGAAAACAGAAGGCCAGACAGAGGACGTGATCGGCGAGATCACAACAACAATTGCCCGGGGTGACCGGGTACTTCTGACAACCCTGACGAAAAAGCTTGCAGAGGAATATACTGAGTACCTGGCGGGCCGGGGGATCAGGACACGGTACCTGCATTCAGAAATAGATACGCTCCAGAGGACCGAGATCATCAGGGAACTAAGACTTGGCAGGTTCGATGTGTTGGTCGGGATCAACCTTCTCCGTGAAGGGCTTGATATCCCGGAAGTAGGGTTTATCGGGATCCTCGATGCCGATAAGGAGGGGTTCCTGCGGGACGCGAGGAGCTTGATCCAGATTATCGGGCGTGCAGCCCGTAATGTGAATGCCCACGTGGTATTATATGCGGACAATATTACGAAGTCCATCGATATGGCCCTTTCGGAGACGAAAAGGCGCCGTGAGATGCAACTTGCATACAACAGGGAGCACGACATCGTCCCCCAGACCATTATAAAACCTGTCCGGGAGAAGGAGGCCGATGTCAAAGATGTGAAGCACATCCCAAAGGTTGAGGTACCTAACCTGATTATCGAACTCGAGGCCGCAATGAAGGTTGCCGCAGAAAACCTGGATTTCGAGGAGGCAATCCGGCTGCGCGACCAGGTCAATGCGCTGAAGCGGAGACTCGGGGAGATCTGAAAAGAACCTGCCCTTTTCACCCGGCGCCAAATCATCGGATGAAAAAAAAGTAACCTGATGTTAGTTTGTAACCTGCCGTGACGGGCAGAATGAACGTTCGCCCAACACATTTTCTAAATTACACGACTGCAAATTCCCTGGCCATCGCAATTGATGCCGGACCGCTGCTTGTTGTATAATCCACGGTTACTACGGCGTTGTTCTTCCTTATTACTACGCTGCTTTGTGATTTTTGCATCCACCCATAACTTTCGTCCGGGATATCAAGGGGGATAATCCTGTAGCCTGCATCCTTTTGTTTCTCTGCACTATAGCCGGCCTTCGCTGAATCAACTGAACCATACAGTGTCGTCTGGACCTGGGCAGAATCCCCGTTGCTGTTAACAAAACCCGCTGTACATGATTTTGCATTGCAACTAAGGCCGTCCGGGTCCCAGGCGGCTGAAACTTCCATGGCGGTGACCATAATGTCAGATACATTTTCGTATACCATGCTGCCTACCGTGCCGGTGGGGGCAGGGATGGTTTGTTCCGGTGATATCTGGGGACGTGTCATTGATGGTGAGGCGATGCTCCTGTCAGTCTGGGTTATCATATGGTCGGCATTCGATGTCGGTTTTGTCATGGAGGCCGATGGTCGTTCAACTGATTCCCGTTGCGGTGGTGTTTCCCTTGATGAACACCCGGCAGAACAAGCCAGCAGGAGTAACACGACAGCAATAACAAAAACCAGGTGATAATTTTTCATGGTACCCTTTTGTGTTATCTTGTTGCACAATAACGTTTTGTGGTGGGCCTTTACCATGGTGTCTGTACCTGATAAAAACCAGGGCTTAATTATCTGGCATTTAGACTTATGTCGTGGTTTTGCTCCCAAAAAAAGAATTAGGCAATAATTACCCTGCAGGTGGATACCTTGTGAGACTGGTAGAAATAGAGGGCAAAAAGAAAATGTATTTATAAATAATTTTATCTCGGTATATAATTGTACCAGGTGTATCGAGTTAAGCTGTTCAATATTTTCTACTATTCTTTCATTTCAATACCCATTCACGATTTCAATTATTCTGGTATTCCGAAATCTGGTATAGGTACCTGGATGGGATTATTTTCTAATAAACGCGCGTTGGGCGCTCTTCACGAAAATGTCTGCCAATACGCTGACAGATGGCTGCCGGAATGATGGTTGATATACTGGAAACTATTTACCTTGTTAAGCTATTAATCAATATTACTCAATTTGACCTTAAATTCAGTGGATCCAACTGGGATCTGTTGCAAATTCTCTCCATGGGTATGGGACCTATTTACTACCCTGATATCACATTTCACGCGCACTCGTGGTGTGATATCGGGAAAAACGGGTGAATAAGAGGCCTGAACTCACGAAAAGTTTAAATAAGTTACAGGAGAGGATATGTTGAATACATTTATATCGGGTTTTTGTGATGTCAGGCATCGTAGAATTCCGGTTCAAGGATGTACAAAACTGAGCTTAGGTGATCAAGGTGACAACGACGAAGTTTATGAATGCGGCAATTATCATTGGAGTACTAATGTTGCTAGTGCTGCCAGCGTGTGCAGCGCAAATAACGGTAACAGGAATAACCCCCAGTAGTGGGTTCAACAACGACACAATAATCACGTATCTGGTTGGTAGTAATTTCAGCGATAAATCAGATACATATCTCCAGCGTGAAGGGGTTACACGGGACCGGGACGCAAAATCTAATCCCAATTCCACATTACTTGTATGCTCGTTTAATCTGAGCGGACTCTTAGCAGGTTCCTGGAATGTAACCGTCTTTGATATAGAAAATAAATCCAATAATGCTACGTTGGTGAACAGGTTCACGATTTATAATCCTCCCCCGATTCTTACGAATATTTCCCCAAATTACGGTTATAACAACGGAAACACGACTA
>JBAXMF010000202.1:0-4863 GCA_037134435.1 Methanomicrobiales archaeon
AAACCGGCTATATTGTAGTTACAGCACCCGTGGTTCCGCCCGTAGCGAACTTCACCGGCACCCCGCGAAGTGGGACCGCAACATCACTGAATGTGCAGTTCACAGATAGCTCTACCGGAACGGGGATCACCGAATACCAGTGGATCTTCAGTGACAGCCCTGGTGTAATTAACACGACACAGAACCCGAATCATACCTTCAGCCCGGGTACCTACAATGTCTATCACTCGGCGACAAACAGTGCAGGCACTACCTGGAAGAACGAGACCGGCTATATCGTCGTGACGGCACCCGTTATCCCACCAGTGGCGAATTTCTCCGCCAGCCCGACAGCAGGATTCAAACCGTTGACGGTCCAGTTCAATGATGAATCAGTTTCAGGCATCACTGAGTGGAAATGGACCCTGGTCGGTGACGAGTTCATCTCCACGGTCAAGAACCCCCTGTTCACCTACAACGAGGCCGGCAACTATACCGTAAAACTCAAAGTCTGGAATGCAACCGGTGATGACAAGGTCACGAAAAATAACTTTATTGTCGTAACAAACAGGCCTGTCGCTGATTTCAGTGCGAATCCGACAAGTGGGACTGCCCCGTTGAGTGTCACGTTCACTGATAATACCCCGTATGCAACCGGATGGCTCTGGACCTTTGGTGACGGCACAAATTCCACTCAGAAAAACCCGGTCCATAATTATACGGTCGTCGGCATGTATGATGTCACGTTACGGGTCTTCAACGCCGGTGGGGAAGGAACCCCCCAGTTAAAAACCGGGTATATCACGGTGAGGAACCCCTGCCCGGTAGCAAACTTCACGGCAACCCCAACGACAGGTGACATCAACCTGACGGTCCAGTTTACTGACACATCAACAGGTCCCATCACGAGCAGGAACTGGGACTTTGGAGATTCCAGTCCTGTATCGCATGACTCAAACCCGGTGCATACTTATACGACCGTTGGCTTGTACACGGTGCAGCTTAAGGTCTTAAATCCGGACTGCAGCGATATAATGACTAAAACAAACCTGATTAACGCGACACAGCCAAAACCAATAGCGGACTTCACCGGTCGCCCGGCAAACGGAACGGCAAAGGAGACGGTGTTTTACGGTATTGACCAGTCAAGAAATAATCCGACCTCATGGCTCTGGAATTTCGGAGACGGGACTACGTCCACCCTCCAGAACCCCACTCATATCTACCAGACGAGCGGAAATTGGTATATCACGCTGACTGCGTCGAATGCAGGGGGTACCAGTGCTCCCTTCACCCGGGGGCCTGTTATTGTAAGGAACCCGCGTGCGATCGCAAACTTCACCGGGACACCAACGATAGGGAGCCTTCCCCTGATGGTCCAGTTTACTGACACCTCTTCCAATATGCCAAATAGATGGGCATGGGAGTTTGGAGATGGCACATTTGCCGATACCCAAAACCCGGTCCACACCTACAACACGGCTGGGAGTTACACGGTGTACCTCCGGGTGAACGACACGACAGCAGGTCAGCCATACTCCGATATCAGGAGGACCGCATACATAACGGTGACAAAAACACCGTTTGCTGAATTCATCGCGAGTCCGACAAGTGGGAATACCCCGCTTGCCGTGACATTTACAGACCAGTCCCAGGGTAACCCGTGGCGGTTCTCCTGGAAGTTTGGAGATGGGATGGTCTCCAGCCTGAAGAACCCGACACATATCTACCAGAGACCTGGTGTATATACTGTTACTGAAACAGTCCAGAATATGGCGGGATTCAATACGACCGTAAAGCAGAATCTGATCACCGTAACTGAACTGCCCAAGGCGAGTTTCATCGCAAATGCGACAACGGGTATTGCCCCGAAGTCAATCAAGTTCACTGACACCTCAACAGGGGTCCCGGACTCATGGAACTGGGACTTCGGTGATGGGTCCCAGCACTCGGCCGAAAAGAATCCCGTCCACACCTACCTCTCGTATGGTACCTACAGTGTCCAGTTGGTTGTGTCCAATGGGGCCGGGTCAAGTGACATAACAAAACCATCGTTGATCAGCATCGGTACCCCGATCAATGCCGACTTCACGTTCATGCCAGCGAAGGGGGATGTACCATTAATGATACAGTTTACCGACAATTCTGCCGGTAATCCGACCGGTTACAAATGGCAGTTTGGTGATGGTATCATGATGACCTCGACTGAGCAGAACCCGGTCCACACCTATACGAAACCCGGGATATATAACGTTACATTGACAATTACAACCACGCCCGGGGTATTTGCAACGGTCACAAAGCAGATCGTCCTTACCGGTACACCTGTTGCATCGTTCAAGGCAAATCCGACCGCAGGCTCCGATCCACTGACCGTTCAGTTCACAGATACATCTTCGAATAAACCCACAACCTGGTTCTGGACATACGGGGACGGCCAATATGGAAATGAGAGGAATCCCGTCCATACGTATAATTCTCCCGGCACCTACACCGTGAAGTTGACCGCCACCAACAAGGATGGCAGCGATACCGCGACCTATACAGACTGGATCAGTGTGAGTAAATTCCCATAATTTTTTTTTTTAAATTTTAAATATCAGAATCCAGTTTCTTTTTTGCAGGAGTAATCTTGGCGAGTAGAATGGATCAGGCCAGATATCCAAAAAACACCAGGCAGCTCGTTTGAACGAGTCCAATAAAGATCACGCGATAGAAAAAAATTACAATTTAGGCCTGGTTTTTAACGCCTCAACAATCAGGCGGACGCCTTCTTCAATGTCCTGCAGGTCCAGCACTTCGACCGGAGAATGAATATACCGGGTAGCAATTGAGATTGTCGTGCTTGGGATACCGCCCTTGGTTAAGTGTATGGCCGTGGCATCCGTGGTACCCCCGCTTCCCACTTCCAGCTGTACCGGGATGTCGTTTTTATCGGCCGCCTCACATAACCAGGTGATAAGGGGCCGGCTGGCAATCAGCCCTCGACCCGCCGCATCAACAATCGTGATTACCGGGCCTTTTCCCATCTCAACATTGGCGTCCTTCTTATCGATGCCTGGATGGTCCCCGGGGATGGTGACATCTGTGGCAATGGCGCAATCGGGGTCAAGCGTATACGAGCTCGTCCTTGCACCTTTCAAGCCCACTTCCTCCTGTACCGTGAATACGGCGTAGACGGTGTGGGGGGATTTCATTGACTTTACCGCCTTGATCAGCATCGCAACGCCCGCCCTGTTATCGAATGCTTTTCCCGTCACGCGGCCATTTGCGAGCTCAGTAAATTCGCGGTCGATGGTAACCGGTGTGCCGACGGCGATCCCGAGTTCAGAAACATCAGCGGGATTTTTTGCCCCGACATCAACAAACATATCGTCTGTCTTCATCACTTTTTTCCGCTCATCTTCGTCCATCATGTGGGGCGGTTTTCCGCCGATTACACCGTAGACCTGGCCCTTTGACCCGTGGAATATGACCCGCTGATTATAGAGCGTCGGTGCGAACCATCCACCGAGTGTGACAAACCTGATAAAACCCTTATCATCGATGTATTTTACCATCAGGCCAATCTCATCCATATGGGCGGCAAGCATCACCGAAAATTTCCCACCCGACTTAATGGCAATCAGGTTGCCCATGGTGTCTTCTTTGATCTCATCAACAGAGCCTTTCAGCTCCCGTTTAATAATATCATACACACTTCCTTCGCTGCCTGATACCCCGTGGGCATTGGATAATTTCTTAAGAAGTTCTTTTACCATTGTACCTGACTATTGTTGTTTGGAACCTATCAAAAGTTCGATTTAAATAATGCCCGGACATCATGTCCGGTGACGAATGGTCCCCGGGTTTCCATACCCCCGCGGGAAAAAGAAGGACTTGGAGGCCTGGTACAAACTGGCTCAAATTTCCGGCGATGTACCCTGCTTTTATGATCAGAGGGCCGATTGTATCCGTGCAAGGGCTTCTTCAAGAGTACTGCGCGGTGCAGCATAGCTCAGGCGGGCAAAGTTGGGGGCATTCTTTCCGAATGCACTTCCCGGAACGATTACCACACCTTTTGAAAGAATGCGTGAGATCAGGGGCTGGTCCATCGGGACGAAGGCATAAAAGGCCCCCTCGGGAATGGGGAAATTGATGCCCATCAACTCAAACCCATGGTATATGAGGTCCCGTCGTGCTTTGTACTCCTGGTGCATGGCGGCCACCGGTGACTGGTCGCCCGTATAGGCAGCAAGCGCTGCATATTGTGAGATAGACGTTGCGCACGCCTGGCAGTACTGGTGGACCTTCACGCAGGGGGTAATATACTCTTCAGGTGCCGCAAGGTACCCGAGACGCCACCCGGTCATCGCATAGGTTTTGCTTACTGCATTTACCGTGATGACATCATCGCCAAACGCTGCCGCGCTGATGTGTTCCCGTTCATAAATAAAATGCTCGTACACCTCATCAGATACAATAGTCACGCCGGCATCCATCGCATATTCAACGATCTCCCGGATCGTTTCCGCACCTTCAACCGCACCGGTGGGATTTGCAGGAGAATTAATGACGAATAACCTTGCCCCATCCATTACTTCTTTTGCTTTCTCCACGTCAAGGTGGTGTGTCGCGTCCAGCGGCACACCTTCCGGGCGACCGCCGGCGATTGATGCAAGTGCCGCATACGAGACGAACCCGGGGTCTGCAAAAAGTACCCGGTCGCCCGTTTCTACGAGGGACTGCATCACCAGGTGCAATGCTTCGCTGGCACCAGCAGTGACAAGTAACTGATCGGGAGTATAGGTGAGGTTGTTCTCTCTTTTAAACTTTTCACAGATTGCCGTTCTTAATTCGATGATACCGGTATTGTTGGTATACCCTGTTTTACCATCCCGGATT
>JBAXMF010000203.1:0-4848 GCA_037134435.1 Methanomicrobiales archaeon
CGCCCCACCGAGGAATTGAACCTGACTGTGACATCTGAAATTATACTCCCTGTAGTTATTCAGGTGACAACCGGAAACGGGTTCTCCCGTATTACTGAAGTGACTATTCCATAAGGTTAGATTAAAGGAAAAAATGCGAAAATAACCCGGTACATCAGGTTAAAAGGATCGGGACATTTTAATTTTTCAATGATTTGTGCGTATGATCAACTAAATTCTAACAAGAGCACATTCTGAAATAGTGCAGATCCATCACCCTATCGGCAATCCCGGGGTGTATTCGTACGAGGCAGAGGATTAAATAGTGCTGAATCGATAATACAACTAATATCTTCATGTAATAGGGTGGCAGATGGGTTCCAGGGGCATGGAGGATCTTCTCGGCGGTAATGACCGGAAAATCCTCTCAACCGGTAATAAAGAAATTGATAAAAAAATAGCTGACGGCCTGCCGTTAGGTTCCTTAACGCTCATTGAAGGCGAGAACGATACCGGTAAAAGTGTCCTGACCGAGCAGATCATCTGGGGCGCAATGAAGCAGGGCCTCTGTGTCGACCTGTACTCCACCGAAATGACGGCAAAAAGTTTCCTATCGCAGATGGAGTCGATGAGCCTGGATGTATCAGACTATTTTGCCTGGGGTTATGTGAAGCTCTTCCCGTTGCACATGGTCGGGTTCAAATGGACAAAGGAAGAGATGGACGGGATCCTTGAACACATCATTGACCACATCCGTAGCAGCAAAGCCCAGGTCATCGTCATTGATTCATTGACCATGTTTACCGAGTATACGACACAGGGGACGATCCTCACGTTCTTAACGAACTGCAAGAACTTAGTCGACCACGGAAAAACAATTCTGATCACGCTTCACACCTACGCGTTCCAGGAGGACACCCTGATCCGAATCCGTTCCATCTGCGATGCGCATCTCACCATGAAGAAGACCCTGATTGGCGACAAGTACCTCATGGTCATGGAAGTGGTAAAAGTCCGGGGTGCACGGAAAACAACCGGTAACCTGGTCAGTTTCGAAGTCCACCCCGGTTATGGCATGAAAATAATCCCGATGTCGATGGCAAAGGTCTGATATGAGCTCCGGAGAAATTTCAGTCGCAACAAGTCTCTCCCTGCCATTTAAACGTGCGGTAAGCACAGAGGACAACGATTGCGCGAATAATATCGAGTCCTGTGCACTCTACCGGATGTTGCCGACCAATGCAAAAGAGTACGTGCAGCACAGCCCGCACCTCCTCGAATACTTACATATCTTCCCGGTCGATGAATATGGTATCCCCCTCTTCTTTTCGGAATTAAAGCGTGATCTAAAGTCAATGACGGAACCGAACCTCATCTACCCGGCGGATGCAGACACGTTTGTCCACATCTTCTTTGACCCGAACGATGTCCGGAACTATTACATCCCGATTGAACCGTCATTCCTGCACAGTGTAAAAGACCTTGTCCCTGCAGTCGAATATAAACTGATTGACCTCCTCGATGCACTAGAAGATGACCCGGTCACCGATGAGGAACGGAGCACGGTACTGCGAAAACTCCTCAAACAGGTCGTCCAGGTCCAGATGCCCGGCGAAATTATTCCAACAAAGGCCGGGAAAGAAACAGCAAATCCGGGGTTCATGGGAAAATTAACGGGGTTCCTGAACAAGGACCTGACCGCGAAGGACAGTTCAGGGAGGGCCCAGGCCTTCGCACATGTTTCACGGACCCCCGATGGCCGGGTCATCATGTCCCCCCAGGAGTACTCAGCTCTCGAATACATGATGGTGCGCGACAAGGTTGATATTGGCCTGTTAAAGCCGTTCCTCAGTGACAAGTATATTGAAGATATCACCTGTGACGGTATTGGGCCGATATTTGTTGAACATAAAATATTCAAAGGGCTTAAATCGGTCGTTGGTTGGGACAAGGAGAAAGAGCTGGACAATTACGTGATAAAACTTGCAGAACGGACAAGGAGACCCATCACCTACCGGAACCCGATCATTGATGCCACACTCCCGGACGGCTCACGTATCAACATTGTCTATAGCACGGATATCAGCCGTAAAGGTTCGAACTTCACCATCCGTAAAGCAATGGACGACCCGATCAGCATCCTGAAACTGATCGAGTTCAAGACCTGCGATTACATGTGTGCGGCATACCTCTGGATCTGCATCGAGAACGGGATGTCCCTGTTCATGAGCGGTGAAACAGCAAGCGGCAAGACGACCACCCTCAATGCAATGACCACGTTCATTCCCCCGGAGAACAAGATCGTCACCATCGAAGACACACCCGAACTCCAGATCCCCCACCTGAACTGGACACGTGAAGTCTCAAAAGGTAAAGGTAAAGGGGAAGGCGAAGGAGGGGACGTGACAATGTTCGACCTCTTAAGGGCCGCACTCCGTCAACGTCCGAACCAGATCCTTGTGGGTGAGATCCGTGGGGTGGAAGGTTCCGTCGCATTCGGCGCGATGCAGACCGGCCACCCGGTACTCTCCACGTTCCACGCCTCATCCGTAGAAAAACTTGTCCAGCGCCTGTGTGGAGACCCGATCCTGATACCGAAGACCTATGTCGATAACCTGAATATTGTTGTCATCCAGAGTTCAGTCCGTCGTTCGACGGGTGAAATGGTCCGACGGATCCTCTCAATCAATGAACTGGTCGGTTTCAACCCTGAAAGCGGGGGTTTCTCTTTTGTCGAGATGTTCAGCTGGAACCCGGTAACCGATACCCATGAGTTCCACGGGAGGGGGAGCAGTTACCTCCTTGAAAACCGGATTGCCACCATGCTCGGTATCCCGGACCATAAAAAGGCGGGAATGTACCTGGAAGTAGACAAACGGGCACGTATACTCGAGAGATTACATAAAGCCGGCTACACCGGGTTCTATGACCTGTACCACATGATGACCAAAATCAAGAAGCAGGGGCTCCTTACAATTGATATCCCTGATTAGTGGGTTTGCTGCAGAGTATGGATGTTAAAAGCCTGCCCGCCGGACCGTCCGTGCTTCCGGTTAAAGAGGCCCGTGAGATACCGTTTGCGGGCCTGGTAAAGTCTGTCCGGGAGAAACTGGACTCGCTCCTTGAGTCAAAAAAGATGGCCGCCGACATGCTGTTCATGGCCACGTACATGGCATCAATTACCACGGCACGTGCGACCCGGCCTGAGATCTTTGCGTATACCGCCCTTCGAAAAGAGTATGCGACGGCAAAATATATTGCAAAAGTAGAATTTTTTGTCAAGCGCTGGAATTACAGTTACGTGGAAGCCTTAACTGCGGTTGCAGAACGGACAAAAAACACGCTGCTGCAGAGTATGCTGAACCGCTATTCCAACTCAATCGAATCTGGTGTACCGGATGAAGACTTCCTCAGCCGTGAACTTTCTACGGTACGGAGTGTGTACCGGAACAACTACGAGCAGGGCCTCGAGATGCTCAAAAAATGGGGAGATGCGTACATTGCGATGCTGTTCTCAGGGGCCCTTGTCGGGATTATCATCATGGTATCAGTGGCCCTTTTCACACCTGATAATGTCCAGTCTACCCTGATGATGTCCTATATGATCGTGGTTACAACTTCGCTGTTTGGCATTATTACAATGTACACGTCAGTCCCGTCAGATGAAAAGATCCATGATCTTTATCTTGGTTCAAAGGAGCAGATGGTCATCAAAAGGCTTGAACGGAAAATTATTCCAATTGTCCTCATTGTCGCAGTAATCCTTTTCGCTCTCAGTGCGTTTGGACTTATCAAGGACGTATATGGCCTTGTGATGCTATTAATCGGGCTGATGCTCCTGCCGTTAGGTATTATCGGGTACCTTGATGACAGCAATATCATCCAGCGGGATGCGGACTTTACTTCTTTTATACGAAGCATGGGTGCGGTAATGGGTGGAAAAGGGACGACGATGGGCCATGCGCTCTCTGACATCGACCGGAAATCCCTTGTCGTGCTGGAACCACTGATCAACGGGGTATTCTCCAAACTAAACCTCGGCCTCGACGAGAACGCCAGCTGGGAGAAATTTATCGGGGAGAGCGGGAGTAACCTGATCTATAAGTACCTGAATATTTTCCGGGACTCCTGCGAGCTCGGCGGGGCACCGGACAAGATCGGCGAGATTGCGGGCTCTTCAATGCTGGAACAGGTCCTGCTACGGGAAAAGAGAAACTCGGTTTCCATGGGTTTTGTCGTCCTCATTATTCCGATGCACACGATGATGGTCGCCATTTTTCTGTTCCTGTTCCATATCCTCTTAACGATGTCCAAGGCAATTGCGAGCGTGATGGGAAGCCTTGATTCTATGGGTGAAGGCCTCCAGGCGGGCCAGAGCATCGGGGGGTCAATGGCAAGCGGCATGAATATGTTTGTCTCGTTTCCCGAAGCAGAAATGACGGTCTATATCATGATCATGCTCACGATTATTACGGTTGCAAATGTTTTTGCGGGGAAAATTGTGATGGGTGGCGGGAGGTACATGTTTTACTTCTTCGCAAGCATTTTATCGATAATGACGGGACTTGTATATATCGTCTCACCGTATATTGTTGCGATGTTCTTTAACATCCCGGTGTTTAAGGGGGTATAGGAGATGAAGGACTCAGTCCGCCGGGTAGTCGTATTCGCCGTCATCCTTATCGCCGGGTTGATCCTGGTCCTGTTTGATTTACCTGCGATTATTCTGGTCCTGGTAATCATCGTACTTGCCGGACTCGTCCTTCTGATAAGCGGGTCAGTCAAACTGCCAAAACTGCGGCTACCCAAAATCACCCGGTCTCCAGGAAAAGGGGGAAAAACGCAGGATAAAGAGCAAAAACCCCCAAT
>JBAXMF010000204.1:0-4831 GCA_037134435.1 Methanomicrobiales archaeon
TCAGGACGTCGGTCTCAGAAAGGAGTCCGTTCATGACATCAATACAGGCGTTTAAATTGTTCTTGATCTCGTTGAAATCTCCGCTGTAGGTGTCAGTAATCTTCGGAGGGATGTCGCCTTTGGAGATCCGGTCAACATATTCTGCGGTGACGTTAATAGGATGTACAAATGCATCGATCAGGCCATTGACCCCGCCGACCAGTTTGCCCCATCCTCCGGGGAACTTCTGGGCATTTCCTCTTGTGTCCAGCTTTCCGTCCTTGGTTGCCTGGATGAGGACGTCTGTCTCAGCAAGGAGTCCATTCATGACATCGATACAGGCATTCAGATTGTTTTTGATCTCGTTGAAGTCCCCTTTGTAGGTGTCGGTGATCTTCGGAGGAATGTCACCTTTGGAGATCCGGTCAACATATTCTGCGGTGACGTTGAGCGGATGTACAAATGCATCGATTAAGTCATTGACACCACCAACCAGTTTACCCCATCCTCCGGGGAATTTCTGGGCGTTTCCTCTCGTATCAAGTTTCCCATCTTTTGTTGCCTGGATGAGGACGTCGGTCTCAGAAAGGAGCCCGTTCATGATATCGATACAGCCGTTTAGATTGTTCTTGATCTCGTTGAAGTCCCCTTTGTAGGTGTCGGTGATCTTCGGAGGAATGTCACCTTTGGAGATCCGGTCAACATACTCGGCGGCAACATTGAGTGGTCCGATGACTGCATCGAGGGTAATATTCACCCCTTCAACGATCTTCCGGTAATCTCCCTGGTGTTTAGTCGCATCCGCACGCGTGTCGAGTTTCCCTTCGACCGCAGCCTTTGAAAGTGTATTTGCATCAGACACCAGGAGGTCAAGGGCACCTTTTACGTCGGCAAGGTTTTTGTTGATATCAGTGAACCATTGCCGCGCTTCCTCTGTTGTTTTGGAAGAGGGGGCAATCTCTAAGTTGAAGTCGATGTTTCCCTTCGCAAGTTTGGTTAAGTTATCTGCCATGGACGAGAGGTACGCCGTGATGTAATTGGCCAGTTCCTCCCGTTTTGCTTCCTCGGCCAGCTGCCCGGTGAGATCGTTGTACACTGCCATGATACTCACGATCTCCCCGTCCTTGTCGAGCAGGGGGATCGTGTGCTGTTCCAGCGAATGAGTATCCTTGGGGAACTCCACGGTGACTTGCCCGGTCACCCCTTTTTTGGTCGATAGCGCTTCCTTGATGTTATGCCCGCTCTTTTTCAGGATCTTGAACTCCCTGATATTCATTTTCTGCAGCTGCTCTTCAGAATACCCGCTTAAGGAGAGGAAGGCCTCGTTTGCAAGTTTGATGTCGAATTTTGTGTCAATAATGAGGAGTGGCTGGGGGTTCTGCATGATCATGGTAAAGGCGAGCTGGCGCTGCTTTACGGCCTCAGTTTTCTGTTTTTTTGCCTCGGCCTCCCGTGACTTGATCTGTATATATTCCTCAATCTCCCTCCTGACAGCAGGGACGAGACGGGCGTACTTGCCTTTTATAATAAAGTCACGGGCCCCGGACCGCATCGCCTCCACCGCGGTGTCTTCGCCGATTACCCCTGATATAATGATGACGGGGAGATCGATCTTTATCTCTTTTATGAGCGCGAGAGCGGGAAGCGCCCCGAACCCGGGGATCGAGTAATCGCACAGGATGATATCCCAGTCTTCCCTGGTTAAGGCATCTTTCATATCGCTGGCTGTATCCACTCTCCGTTGCTGGACTTTTAGGCCGCCCTTTTCGAGCTCGGCTATCACGAAGACTGCATCATCCGGCGAGTCTTCGACCAATAATACCCTGATCTCTTCTTTCATTTTCCCAACTTCCTTAATTCTTATTTCCCGTTCATTATCGTTTTCGTTCTGTTGTATTCCTGCACAGGGCAAATTAATCTGCCTTGTGATTTTTTTTAATTACTTTGGTCTTTCGGGAGGCCCGATACCCCCGTCATGGAACGTGAAAAAAACGGTTGTGCCGCCATCGAGGGTGCTCTCGATCCAGAGGCTGCCGTCATGGCGGCTGATGATCTTATGGACGATCGCAAGCCCGATACCGGTACCGGGGAACTGTGATTCCGGGTGGAACCGGTGAAACGGCGTGAACAGGTCTTTTGCATTCGCTGCGTCGAACCCTTCACCATTGTCCCGGATGAAACAGACTGACCTGCCTTTCTGTTGCATCCTCCCGAATTCAATCCGTACCTGTTGCCGGTTCTTTGCATATTTGCAGGCATTATCAAGCAGCTGCTGCATTGCCCGTTCGAGAAGAGCCCGGTCGCCCTGCACGATCACATCTTTCTCAATCTCCTGCATGAACCGGGACCCCTCCGAAGGGTGCGGGAGTTCCTGGAGTACGGAGGTTACCAAAGATGACAGGTTCACCTGCTCGTCCTTCATGGGTAGGCGTCCTGCCCGCGAGAGCTGGAGCAGGTCCTCAAAATACGCGTCCATCCGGACCGTGGCGGCCCGGAGCCGGCTGATATGCTGCGTCGCTTCTGCCGGCAGGCCTGCACCATACTTGTCCGAGAGGATCCTGCAATAACCGTCAATGATCCGCAGGGGTGCCCTGAGGTCATGGGAGACGGAATAGGCAAATGACTCGGAATCTTTCCGGGTCTCCAAAAGGGCCTGTTGTGCGCGCCTCAGCGTAGAGAGGTGCCCGACCATGTTCTTCATCTCAATATACTGGACCTCGGGCTGGACTGATTTCTGCAGGTAAAATGCGGCCCCGTTTTTTATCGCCTCTGCTGCATGGTCTTCACGGGCAAATCCGGAGAACACAATGAGCGGAATATCAATACCTCCTGCTTTCATGGCTTTTAGTAGACCGGTACTGTCCATACCCGGGGGCATCCGGTAATCGCAGATGATGACATCAAACTGCTGCACGGTGATCCGTTTGAGGGCATCTTCGGCGGAACATGCTGTTTCCACGGCGATGTGTCCGTCATCTTCGAGAAACTCTTTTCCTATCTGGAGTAAATCATTATCGTCATCAACCAGGAGTACTGGTATTTTCTTCATCACCGTGTCTCACGCTCCCGTGTAAATGAAGCGGATTTGTTGTTGGGGCCACCCGTAATGGATAGCCGGGCATCATGGTTCAGTCGGTCCGGATACGTCGTGTACTTATCGTGCATGAGGGTTCTTCCTGAACGGGTATACGAGTATAACGGTATGGAAGGATGTATTTTTTTTGGTATCTCTGCTAACAACAACATAATTCCTCAAATTTTTGTCTCCTTGTTTTTTTCATTCAACAGTCAAAGGCCGGATGCGACGGGAACCTCGTACACCGGGTGCCTTTGTTCTGAGTCCGGGGTTACCGGGGTGAAGGACCGATTTCGTTGATCTCATTTTTTTGGTTCTGCACCGGGCTCCGCTGATAGGGGAATGACCCTGATGGCTGCAACAAGGACACAAGGTGAAATACTGTGGCTGATTCTACGAACCATCTATCTTTATTAACTATGTAGTACTGCTTAATGATATCTGATAGTTCCAATAAACCCCATCAAACCTCTTATTTTAACCTGGCTTTGAGAAAGTGGCCATTTTTTGAAAATTATTTGTGGTACTGAAACGAGATAAAACATTGGAATCTTTGGAAGTACCAAAAAAATTAGAGCCCGTGCATTAACCGTAACGACCCCACCGATCGTGTTCCGGGCCGCATCGTATTGTGAGACGGGTGATTTTTTTGGCCCTGGTATCCTGGTCCAGTTACAATATCCCTTTGGGTACATAATAAAAAATAACCTCTCAACGAATTTTATCAAATTTTATTTGGTTGCATTTCCAATGTACCTTATTTGATTCCATTGGCCTATGCTATGCCATCCGTTGAATTTAGTGCGGATGATATTGAGATGATGACCTTGGGGGAAGGAAGCCCGTGTATGGATACAACTGCTGTTTTAGATTTTTTTTGGATTTGCTGCCCGGAATTGCGGCACCACATATCCTAAAAAAGACCGGGCAAGGGTAAGGTCGCTCATTGACCATTTCGTCACGGTTTCTCATAAGGGTCTCCTGATCGCGACCTCAAAATTGGCTCATTCCGGGGTGGAAACTAGGTCATTTAGGGATCCGGGAAAAGATATGAGGCAAATAAAGTTCAATTATTGACGGAATCTGAATAAAATTCCCCTAAATAGCCTTATTCTACGCCAAAACCAATCGGGGTCAAATGCAGGCGATTTAAACGAACGAGAATGGATTTTTCGAGTAGGGGTGGGGTGTGTATACCCCCATGGGGTATCGTTTCGTTAATTCGGGCGTAAAATAGGGGGATTTACCCGGGTTACCGGCATGACAGCAGGACCTGTAAAAATTGTGGTACTGTCCCGCAGGGTAATCGCGTGACAACAGGGCTACCGACCTTTTGTGACAGGGAAAAATGGATTAAATAAAGAGATTAGTCCTGCGATTCTGTTTTCTCGCCATACCCTTCTTTCAGAATCTCCTGGTCCACTTCCCTGAGCAACCGCTGGATATCGATCCAGATGATCAGCTCGTTGACGTCCTTGTCTTTTATCCGGATCTTCTTCCTGATGATACCAATAATATTATTTCGTTCCCGGTTTACGGAGGCTGCGGTTGTATCAACTTCCTTCCTTGAAAAGGTGGAGACCGAGAGGACGTCATCGACCATGATCCCAATTTTTGATTTGGTGATCCGGTCATCGAGGACGATAATCCTGGATGTGGCCTCGTCTGTCTTCTTTTCACCATGGATGTGCATTAAGTTTTTCAAGTCGATGATGGTGGTGATTTCACCCCTCAAATCAATAATACCCCGGATGTGCGGTGGGGTATCGGGGAGAT
>JBAXMF010000205.1:0-4810 GCA_037134435.1 Methanomicrobiales archaeon
GGAAGGCCGGATAAAAAGATAAGGGGCACAGTCTCACCTCTCACCAGGATCGCCTTTATGAATGGATATCATTTTTTGTCTCGTAAAATATAGTGTATGTGGACCGGAATGCGGCGAAGATGAACCATCCCGACAGCAATTATGGCGCAGAAAGGGACACCTGGGGGCTTGGATAAATTTTTGAAACCCGAAATTTTGAAACCCTGGTTGAGAGACTTATACCTGTGTCAGGCCGGGTCTTCAACAATCAAATAGGGTAGGAAATTAATCAAAACATAAATGTTAAAGCGCGGGATAAATCATTCGGGTTTAACACTACTCCCGATATTGAGGGAACGAACAACCGGATGTAAAAGAGTTATCCGACCAGGAAAATTGCATATCGGGAAGTCTGGGATCCGCATCCGGGACGAATAGATATACGTTGCCTGAAATCCGGTGTTCCTTGCCCTCAAATTACACTGCGGGAATTTTGTAGACAAGGGGCCCTGAATTATTCGAATTTCCGGACATTGACCTTAACCTTATTTATAAGTGCATGTGGTTGTACACAACATGTAATGATCACCTGTCCCCATTGTTGCATGGAGCTTTCGTCTTCGGATACCGAGTGCCCATCCTGCAAAAAACGGTTACCCAAAACGTTTACCATTATGGATTTCTTGTGGGAGAACTTCCGTCTTTTTACCCTGATCGGTGTGACCGGGACAATGATCTCCCTGATACCCACGATGGGGTCCCGAATCCTCGGTGAGTCCTGGATTACGCATTCCGATCAGTACCTCCCGCTCCTCCTTTCGATAATAATTTTTTTCGGTACGATTTTCCTGACCATTTGCTTTTTAATGATATTTAACCTGATTTTCAGGGGAAGGGCTGACGAAGCGGTCCGTTCCAGGATCGCCGTCAGGTCAGGATCTCTTACATGGCACGACGGCGATTCCCAACGTTTCGTCCTGCTCTTCTGCCTGGTGCCAATGTGGTGTGGCTTAACGCTGTTTTTCATCCTGATGATGCCCCTGATCACCAACAACTATTCATGGATGTTTGCGATTGTTACAGTGCTCACCTGTATACCGCTTGCACTCTATTCGTTTCTTGGCTGGAAGCTCGGAAAAACCGCCACGAAGCTTATCCCGGGACTCAGGAAGTTCCCCAGGTTGAGCGTGACAGCATCTACCGTTCTGGTTATCGTGGTCCTTCTCCTTGCACCCTTTGCACTACCCGCATATTTTGGTAATACGGATACGTTCTCAGGGGATGTGAGGATCCGGGCAGACACTCAGTATTTTTCGCCTCATATTTCATCGGCAAAAGGTCTGCAGTTATCGATCACGAATCTTTCCAATCGTGAATTACTAGCCAGCAGGCATACATGGTCTGCAGATTATGGCTATTTCATCCACATTATTCCTTCAACAGGCGATGTAACCATCCTCGGAAACCCAGTGATTGAAACGTCTGATCGGGATATTTACTGGACGTTTTCTCAAAATAATCTAATGCAGCATAAAGAACCCGTTAAAATAGACTTGCAGTTTTATCCACTGCATGGAAGTGAGAGACTGATCAACTCCTCGCTCTACCTGACCTGGTATACAGACGACATTGTGTATGTCAACGATTCGTTCGAACCCCGGAAATAATTCTTATTTCCAACTTCCCAGGTATTGTCACCGATCAGCCAAAGCCATTCAGGGAGTGGCATACCCGGATGATACCGGGAAATCTGTAAATCCGGATCTATCCTCCCGCCATCACCCCAGATTCACCCCATCCGCCGGATATGCTGCAAGTACCCGGTTTGCTAATAGCGGAACGAATCTTCAGGCCGATATCCTCAAAGTCGGCCACCATGGCAGTGCCACATATCCAGCTCAACCTTCCTATCCAAAGCAGAACCTAAAACCAGTATTATCGAAATTGGGGCAGGGAATTCCTATGGCTACCCAACATCAGAATCCTATGGTCGCCTGGCCCAGGTGGGGTCCGCTGTGTACCGCACCGACCTGAATGGCGATATCACGGTGACAACCGATGGTATAGGATTGCCCCGGATTCCCCCTATATAAAAAATATTGGGAAGCTGTTTGACACAACCAAATAATTATGAAGCCTTATCTGTGAAATTACCATATTAAGGAATAACCAAAGGCTTTGTTGTAATTATCCAAATAATTCCTCGAGAATCTGTTCGCGGCTTATCTTCTGGTGTTCTGCAACGTCCTTGAGAATTCTATGGAATGTACCCACGCGAAGAGGTTTATGATTGGGAATAGTCAGGTCATGTGTTTTCCCGGCAATGACGACCGAAAGGCGTTGATGGCAACCTGTCTGATGAACAACACACTATCCATAACGGTGAAGTAGACGTGCGAGTTTATCGCCACCGACATGCCTGGGCAATTTCATACAGCCATCAGTTCTTCTTTTACCTGATGAAGCCTGATCAGACGGGGCAGGTCCACAGGTTTGAAATGGCATGATACTGCATCATGGATCATTTTTTTTAGTTCTTCATAGGTATCGGCTTCAGTAAATATAGAATAATTTAATGATCGTGCCTCATAACCACCCTCCGGTGATTCTTCGACGATAAAAATAATTTCATTATTCTGGTTATTACCCATTGTAAGATTCACTCCGTTTCATGCATATACGATGGCCCGGTTCATCAACTTTTTTGGTCGAAAGGCGTATAACATCATATCCCATTTCATTTTGAGGGATTTGAGACTTTTGGAAGTTGTGATATCGGGGAGTGATTAGCCCGGATACCTCCACTAAAATCCCAGCCCTTGAATAATATCGGCTCCAGCCATAAGATCACTTCATCATTTTTTTCCTGTTATCACATAATTTCAGGCAAAAACCGCCTTTTAAAATCGCAATGTTCCCACTGATAAAACCGGATAAGGAATGTAATTGCCACCCCGGGTGACTGGTGACAATGACGATGTGGTGGCGACCCCCAGTCTACCCCACCACATCAAACGTCTTCGCAAACGACGTCCACCGTACATCCTCACCGATGTTGAACCGACCGTTGGCCATCAGGTCCTTACCGATGGAGTTCGCATACCCGAGTTCACTTGTTGAACCAATCCCCGCCAGACTTCTCGAACCGAAGCTAATCGATCCAAAACCAGAACCTGACCCTATAGCCGTAAACGAAAACGCATCCGGCATCTCTAAATCCGCCTGGACAATAGACCCAACCGAACGATACGCGATGTCATCAGCCATAAACAGCGATCTCGTAATAACCGTTTCACAATACGGCGTTGCGGTAAAGTTCGCGCCCTCTGCATCGAGTGAATCAACCCCGCACGTAACCCCATCAGAAGCAGCCCCGCAAGAGTGGAGCATCATGCTCTCTTCATAGATGCTGGGCCCGGACGTTTGCACCTGGCTTACCGTGTCGAAGTGGACGATATCGGAATTGTTCAGCACCTGCGAGCTCTCGTACTGCGACGGACCGGTGAGGATGAACCCGTCCTGGTATCCTCCGCTCAGTACTTCCTGCCCGATACCGAGTGGTGGGACCGATCCAAGGTCGCCGTTTGATACGATCCACGTCATATCAGACGAACTGACAAGTGACTGGTCGGAAGATACCATGCGGTAATCATTGGATTTTTTTTTGCCCGGGGTTGTTTAAAAAGGCTAGAATCTGGGGGCTTCTATCGTTTATTCAGGAATGCAAC
Organism: Methanomicrobiales archaeon; assembly: GCA_037134435.1. Classification (GTDB taxonomy): domain Archaea; phylum Halobacteriota; class Methanomicrobia; order Methanomicrobiales; family Methanospirillaceae; genus CAIKOD01. The sequence goes on from JBAXMF010000205.1 coordinate 3,708, forward strand.
AGGGTCCAGGTCTGAATGCAATACCACGTCATAGTGTTCTATTAGATTATCTTGCCAACCTTGGTTAGAAAAGGGGCCTTCATATCAGAGCATCATCACAAATTCATCGACTGTAAGCCCGGCATCTTTGATGAGGTTTCGTAAGGTCCCTCTTTTTAAGTTGGTGTGAAGAGGGACTGAAAGGGTGACATCAAGCCCTGATTTTTCCATGATGCAATGGCTCCCGGTTTGCCGGGAGATGGAAAAGCCGAATGTATGAAAAGTTTTTACAGCTTTTAAGCCTGATATTACAGGGAGTTTTGGCATATTATACCGATACGTCGATAACGTTGCACCCCTGCTGCCGTGATGCCCTCTCATTGAGCACCCCAACACATCCCACAATAGCATCCTTGATATTCTCAAGTGCCTCTTCTAAGGTGTCGCCCTCTGAATGGCAGCCGGGAATTGCCGGGCAGCTGACCGTAAATCCACCATCTTCATGATCTGGTGTTACCACGACTTTGTAGATCATTATATTCAGTACTATTGTACGCTTATCCACTGATAATATGTTGTCGAAGCTTAATATCCTGATTTTTCCCAGGTAAAAGGTACCCTCATTCTATTCCTGGTGTCTTCCCGCTCCTGAAAACTCCATACATAGTGATCCCTGGCAACCCCGGTCACTAGCATGGACGTTTCTGCGTTTAGTTATTTCTCTCACAGGGAGAGACCGTCCCCTTGCCCTGCCACAGTATCCGGGTTGCCGATAAAGTTTTCAGGACGAGATAGGTCGGCCATGATCAATTTTCCCCCCTTACTCTGGGCCGCTTCACAAGGCTAGAAGTCGGGGACCTCCATCGTTTTGGTTGCTGACGAAATTCAATAGAGTTCAACAACCAAAAAAGGGACCCCTGCCTACCCCACCACATCAAACGTCTTCGCAAACGACGTCCACCGTACATCCTCCCCGATGTTGAACCGGCCATTGGCCATCAGGTCCTTACCGATAGAGTTCACATACCCGAGATCCGAAGTCGTACCAATCCCAGCCAGACTCCTCGAACCAAAGCTGAAGGACCCGGTACCCGATCCTGACCCAATAGCAGTAAATCCAAACG
>JBAXMF010000206.1:0-4808 GCA_037134435.1 Methanomicrobiales archaeon
CGATACGGTGGACTGATGGCAGAATTGTGCGTATTGAGATTGCATCTGACATCACTGAGCGCAAAGTGGCGGAGTCTGCATTCCGCCAGCTGAGTGCGGATCACAAGGTAATCATTGACAATGCACCGGCAATGGTCTGGTACAAGGATACGAAGAATAATTTCATCCGGGTCAATCCGGCAGGTGCTCAGGCGTTTGGTCTGTCAAGCGAAGAAATTGAAGGGAAAAGTACCTATGATCTCTTCCCTGACTTTGCAGAAAAATATTATCAGGATGATCTGGATGTGATCAATTCAGGCAAACCCCGGTTGGGCATCATCGAGCCCATGACCACTGCCAGTGGAGAGCATCGCTGGGTGCAGACCGATAAGATCCCGCTCAGGGATGACCAGGGAACCATCACCGGTATATTAGTGTTTTCCGTAGATATTACCTCGGCGTTCGCACACTTTAAATCTCACTTTGTTGAATTTTCCCCAATATCTCATACGCCTCAATTCTAATATCCATCAACGCCAAAATCTCCAGATGTTTAGCGCTTAAACCCGTTATGGTGTGATAAATTTGATCTCCTATCTCAACCGTTGACAGGTGAATGTCATCAAAAAACTCCAAAATACGCTCAGCTTTAGGTTTATCAAGAGATTTTTTGGGATTATATTCGAACAATCCATCCAGAGAGGTCCCTCGTTTTTTAATAGAATTGTGAAGGGGAATTTCCAGCAAACCAAGAACTCGCAGAGCAATCGTAAGGAATTTAACAAGCCCGTCGATACGATTATCCTTCTGGATGTATATCGGTGTAAGTGACAGGCACACACCTTTCAGGCGATGGAATTCGTGCTCAATTATAAACTGGTCACGGTAGGATTGCACAACATTTTCGAAAGATAAATCTTCGGCAGCCTTATTTGTGGCATACACTCGCCATCCAAAGAGCTCTTTTGCTTTCACATATGCAGACACCTCAACATGGGGAGTGACTCGAAATAGTGACGTTTCTATGATGCGCTGAGGTTTATTCCCATACTTCCCCTTTGGTTCGGGGATGGACGTCTCTTCAATGGAGACTGAAAACACATCTCGGACATTGTATTTTTTCAGGATGGAGTCCACTTTCGTCTGAACTTCAGTCAAATTCTGAAAAACCTTTTTCCCTTGCTTTCGTATATTCATTCGAAGAATCTCTTCACGCACGCGTTCAATGTCCGAATCAAGTTTGGCAAGTTCTTTTTTTTCATGCACTAACGATTTTGCATAGACAAGACGTTCTGACCAAGAAATAATCTTTTCATCGACTTTTATTGAGCGAATGATTGTTTCTTCGAATCCTTCTGCAATACACTTAATTTCACCATTTTCATACTCTCTAAACACCGGCGTAAATAAGCCATTGCTTTCAGAAAAACTTTGTTTTGCCTTCAATATCGCTTTGGAAGAATGCGACACTTCTGACAGTGGGCATACATAGTACGCCCCATTCATAGCCACAAAACAACGTGTTAAAATTGCACCCATTTTGCAATCCCCTAAAAATAATAAACCCTTTTTTGCAGTAGATGCAAAAATCCGCTTTATAATCGGCACGTAAAGTGGATCATCGGCAGAATTTCCTGGCACTACCTTGACAGTTAAGGGAATTCCTAACGGGTCCAATGTTGCAAGAGCAATCTTTACTTGAGGGCGATCTGGATCATCCTTCGTATTGCCAAACTGAAGGATTCCGTCATCAGTTACAATCCCCCCGGAATTGGCTGTTGTCATGTCTATCCGGATGCAATCTAGCTCAATTCCATAGACCCGAATGAAACTTTCATTAAATCGATTTTCAAACGTATTCCAGTCCTCCGAGACAGAGAATTTGTCCAGAACCTGAGCCAGTCGATCATCGGTAAAATATTTTTTGAAAATCGGTTTTTTAAAAAATACTCTGAAAATCTGACGTCGGGAACTTATCCATCCTTCGACTTTGCACATCCTATGGTCGTGCTGAGTGAGCAGATAACAAATCCAGACTGCAACGGTCTCACCTATAGGAAGACCGTCCCAATTTTTATGGGCGGGAAATGCCTCGTTTATAAGATCTATAAAACCTGTTTTTTGAAGAGTATACAAAATTACAGGTATGTTGCCAACACGTTCAATTGAGATAACTGGTGCATTCATCCCATATTAATATTATTTTCTTAGATATATTACTAAGCCTTTACCCCTTGCTTTCAAGCCTTTTGTGAGTTGGATTCCATTGATGTGAGATCTCAAATACTAGGTTTAAATATGTGCGAACGCCGAGATGATGTCGTGAGAAAATTACTTGAACCTGTGGTGCTCTCGCTGTTAGAAAAACCAATATCAGGACATGATATCGTCCATGAAATCCACAGCCGTTATAATGTTCTCATTCCCCACGCCCGGATTTACATGTACCTCTATGATCTCGAACAGAAAGGATACCTCGTTATGAAGACTTCGGGAAAATCCAAATTGTATTGTCCTACAGAAACAGGGAAAAAACACATCAGCCAGAAACTCAATGATTTCAAACTGGTGTTCCAGCATATATTAGGTAGTGGAAGTGGAACAACGCTGAGTAGTCGTGATAAAGAATAATGTTAGAATGGTATGCATCAAACCCCAAATGAACAATAAGCCGTGTTTACTCGTGTCCAGCTGACAAATTATTTTTTTACCGGTTCAGTTTGTCACATATGACAAAATATGAAACAAAAATTGAAATATCCAGTCAGGTTTATCTTTTCTTCTAAAGAGGTAATCATTGGGTATTAGTTTACCCATTGGGGAGGTGGAACGTCATCTTTGAGAAAATGATTACCTCATTTGATCTTGTGGAATCTGTGAACCAGCAACAACAGAATGTCACATATGAGGATGCATCAGGAGGAATCCTGTTGTCTTGGATTGGGATTTAACTTCTGACATCCAGAACGGTAATAACCTCTGAAATGACAAGACAAAAAAACTCATTCAATCAAGTTCAATCCGAATGCCAGCACCAAAATAATTTGTTTAACCTGACTTCACCAGGCTATTGATCGATAACAATTCCCCCCGATAATTTTTCGGGATGTGCAACGGGTAAAAAATGCCTACAAGACTGAATTAATCATAGAAAAACACTGGACTCTATAAAAAAGGTACTCTACAAAAAAAAGTAAAAGGAACCCAGGAACATGCGAACAGGAAATTCTGAAAATACCAAACCAAAAAAAACTATCGAACCAGAGACAACTCTTATTGATGAAGGACAATTCCTGTGCATCCTTACAAAATTGCCAAACATAGCCGAAGAAACAATCAAAATCGATCTCGAAAAGGTATCGATTACTATTGCAGCATCTGACCCCCAAAATACATACAAAAAAGAGATCACCATCCCTTGTGAAGCTAGATTGAGTAAAAAGCGTTTTACCGATGGGGTCTTGGAATTAACTTTGGAAAAATATCGTTCCTGATAAGTTCTATTTCGTTCCTGATACGTTCTATTTATCTGTGACCAATCCATTCAGGAATATCGTTTCATAGACCTCTCCCATAACTAAAGTCGTGGGATTCTCACTTCATCGACCTGAACGTATCCCAGTACATTGACTGGAACAGAGGATCTGGTTTCCATGAGCGTAGATTCGGGTGTGCCCCCCTACAGAGAATGCTCTTTTACATCACCGACAAATGTCGACCCATCAATCCGCATGACTGATGATTGCAGGTGCATCAAGGATGAAAGGGACAAGAGAAGTGAGAGGACAACCCCTGTAGTAAATTATGGAGAAGGCATTCATTCTGTAAATGGGATTGGTAAGACGTTTGACATCCGGGAACGAATCGTAAGACGATACTTAAAAATTGGTCGTGTCAGCAAAACGGACTGAAATTACAACACTCTTCAATTCAGGGATGTGGCATCAGGAGTTACCTGCAGAACAAAAAAAAATAGTTGTGAGGAATAATCCTCACCGCTTCCTTTTTTACCGTTAGACCCATTTTCCGGTTATTGGAATACTTCCAGATGTACCGAAGGCGAAGGTCAGGTCGGCATTACCTGCACTGTTGGTGTTCCTGAGTAAGAACACACCGTTCCGGTAGCTGCCTATGGTGGTGACACCATCGCCATTCCAGTCACCGGTTACCGGTGCATCGCCCGTGTTTCCAAAGGCAAATGTCGTATCGGCATTACCTGCACTGTTGGTGTTCCTGAGTAAGAACACACCATTCCGGACAGTACCTATAGTGGTGACACCGTCTCCATTCCAATCGCCGGTTATCGGTTTGTCTGTGGGGTTACCAAAGTTAAACGTAAGATCAGCTGGACCGGCAGAGTTGCTGTTCCTTAGGAAGAACGTACCATTCCGGTAGGTCCCTATGGTAGTGATGCCATCGCCATTCCAGTCGCCTGTTACCGGGATGTCGGTGGGGTTACCAAAGGTAAATGTTATATCGGCAGTGCCGGCACTGTTGCTGTTCCTTAAGTTGAAAATGCCATTCCGGCGGGTGCCTATGGTGGTGACACCATCAGCATTCCAGTCGCCGGTTACCGGGGTGTCTCCCGTGTTTCCGTAGGCAAATGTCAGATCAGCATTGCCGGCAGTGTTGCTGTTCCTGAGTAAGAACACACCATTCCGGACAGTACCTATAGTGGTGATTCTTGAGGATGGAGGACTGATTGCCGTGTTGGAAGGTGTGGAATTAACCGTCATGTAGGGGAACCCGACTGCAGGGGCAGGGTATATTGTGGTGTCGCCGATTATGTTGGTAGCCATTATCCTGTAGTAATACGTAGCATTCGCGAG
>JBAXMF010000207.1:0-4798 GCA_037134435.1 Methanomicrobiales archaeon
TTTTGTAGGTAAGGGTCTTGAAATAATTCATGCTTCGGGACATTGACCAGGAACACAAAATTCAATTGACGCTGTCGGACCAGCGTAACCGTCTCATACCTGGTCCACAAAAATACTCCGAAGCCTGAGGGTCACGGAATATCGTGGTCTGTCCTTTTCAGATTATTTTGGAGGTGACGGTTTAAAAAAAAGTTAGAACCGGGGTTTCCTGTGTTTAGGAAGGCATTCCTGACAGTAAACGGGTCTCCCTTCGGTGGGTTTGAAGGGCACTTCACATTCCTTACCACAATCTGAACAGACTGTCTTTGTCATCTCACGAGGGCCGAAATTCCGTGGGCTCCCATAGCTTCTTCTCTCATTCATTTGATTAACTCGTGCAGGTGTATATTCTGCATGTAGTAATTAGCGGAACTAGTATAAAAAAAACAGGGAACGTGGTCGGAACCCTGCGAAAAAGTAACGAAAAAACCACCGGGCACGGGAATTCACGGGGAGTCTCCTAGTATCTGTGCACCGCAGGGCAAACCTTTAGTTTTTAACGGTTTTAAGGCAGCCTGGCGATGAGGAGGACCATACGAATGAACAGGCCACCAATACGGTCAATGGTTACGAGATTTCCTGGACAATTCGTCCGTTGCGGAAGATCGAAATCTTACCCCCGCTCTGTGAAACGACGATCCCGATTGCGTTGGTCACCTGTGTGATCCCTGCGACCGATGCATGACGCGTACCGAGTCCCTTCGGGATCTGGACATTGCTCAGCTCTATCGTGATCCGGCGTGCTGCTGCTTCGATAAGCCCGTCCCCACTGACCAGGAAGACACCGTCGAGCTGGGCAAGCTCCTTGATCATCTCCCGGATTTCACAATTCGTGATCATCCTACTCTCTTTTGCATGTCCCTCTAACGGGTTCAGGATCATCTGCTCTGACCTCGCCTTGACATTATCCGCATCACCAATAATGAACGCAGTCCCTACTGCTTTCCCCTCGCGTCCTTCCCGTGCAATCTCCATACTGATGTGAAAGGCCGCTTCAAACACTTCTTCTGCAACGTCGGTGCCGGAAAGCACCTTGTCTTTCCACATTGCCATGCTGATCCGTATGCGGTCATGGCCGGAATGGTTCGTAATATCATTTCCAACGCAGAGGATCTCTGATATTTTGCCGGACTCGTCACGCACCGGTTTATTCATCCAGGCAATCCATACTGCCTCCCCACCCCTGAGTACATTCTCGTTAATATGGATGCCCCCCTCACCCCCGGACCGTGAAAGGTCACCCATCATGCTGATCACTTCCTTTGCCGAGTGCGAGGTGGGGGAAATTATCGTACCTACAATACTTTTTCCAACAACTTCAGCTGCCGACCAACCGAAAAACGCCTGTGCAGCCTTGTTGAAGAAGGTGATAATCCCCTCGGCATCTACCTTCAGAATAATACTTTGCGAGTCCTGTACAAGTTCACGGTATTTAATTTCAGCCTGCTTCACTGCCTCGAGGAGCCTCACCCGTTCTGTTGTGTCCTCAATGATAAACATATCACCCTTTGCCGGTTCAGCAGGGTCAACCGGCCTGATCCGCAAGCGGCAATTGAATGTATTTCCATCTTTCCTGCGCAGGAGCGTATCCGAATTGCCCCATCCCTGCCCGTCTATCCGTATGGATAGTTCCCTGCAGGCACGGTCATATTCTTCCCGGCCAGGAAAAATTACTGACATTTCTTTATCAGCGAGCTCCCCCCCGGTATACCCGAGCATCGTGTAGAGTGGTATATTGACCCAGTCGAATTTCCCGTTCCGAACCCGGCTGATTGCCAGTGGTGTAGCGGACAGTAATGCATTCAGCATCTCGTAGCGGGTATTCTGCTCCCGTTCCGACCGCTTCCTGAGCACGGCCTGTTTAATGATGTCAAGGATCTCAGAAAGCGGCGTCCGGGCATTGACGACTATCTCTGATGCATAATTGATGTCCTCAAGTACCACCTTATTCCCTGGATTTCTCGCGTAGAGGATGAACGGCGTGTTGTTACCCTGCTGCTTCAGGTATTTAAGGAGCTCGACCCCGTTCATGTCCCCAAGGAACTCAATCCCATCCACGACGGGTAGGTGGTAATAAGAAACAATCACATCGTAGGTCCGGTTTTTCAGGATCTCAATGGCTTGCTTTGTTGAATTGACACAGTCTACTCTCACCTCTCCCATCCGCTCGAGATAGGACCGGGTCGCATCAATAAGGTCGGTATTGTCATGCACGAGAAGGACAGTAATCATGGGGCACCCATGGCCGGAGCCAGCCTGAAATAGTACAGAATAGTAGGGTATGAATGAGATAAATAATTAGTGTTATTGGGGAAATTTGAAAAATTAATGGATTTATGACCTTCGATCCCGCGGGCCTGAGAACCGTTGTCCACCCCGGTTGTTACTCGCCGGGTGTGGGCTCTTATATGCCTCCCTTCTCCGGGGAGGCCGGTTGTTCCGCTCCCGCCTCTCATCATCCCTTGGAATCGGTGTCTGGGATGGAGGCTCCATCTTCGGTCGGGCCTTGTCCGTCATAAAAAGGAGCGCTGCAGCAAGGTCTAGGGATGTGAATTCCTCGCCCATCATTGCCTGGGCACGCAGGCGATAATTATCAAGGTTTTCCTTTTCGATCGCCTCTCGTATTTTGGTTAGTGCCTGGAGTGTCCGCTGCTCCTCAAGGTCCTGGTCGCTCGGGATGAAGTCGGGTGTTATCCTCACGTTTGCATACCGCTGTATGTCCCGGAGCTTCCAGACTTCTTTGCCTGATACAAAGGTAAAGGAGCGCCCGGACCGTCCGGCGCGTGCAGTCCTCCCAATCCGGTGGACGTAATATTCCGGGTCCTGCGGGACATCGAAATTGAATACCGCTTCGATATCATCGATATCTATTCCACGGGCAGCGACGTCAGTCGCGATGAGGATGTCGGTCACACCGCTGCGGAACTTTGCCATAACCCGTTCCCGCTGGCTCTGGCTCATATCCCCGTGAAGTCCCTCTGCTGCGTACCCTCTTGAATTCAGGCGGTTCGTAATTTCATCGACCCGTCGTTTTGTATTGCTGAACACCAGCGACAACTTGGGGTTATAGCGGTCAAGGAGCCTGCACAATGCTTCGATCTTGTCGCTTTCCCTCATTTCGTAGTAGTACTGTTCGATTGTCGGCACGGTGAGCTGTGCATGGACGACCTTGACATGTTTCGGAGTTTTCTGGTATTTTTTCGCCAGCTCCATAATTGGTGCGGCCATGGTTGCCGAAAACAGGACGGTCTGCCTTTTTTCGGGGGTTTTCGCAAGAATATCCCCGATATCATCACGGAACCCCATATCGAGCATCTCGTCCGCCTCATCAAGGACAACCACCCGGACATTGGAGAGGTCAAGTGATCGGCGGTGAAGGTGGTCGATAATCCGTCCCGGTGTACCGATAACGACCTGTACGCCTTTTTTCAGTGCGACAAGTTGTCGTTCGATTGGCTGGCCCCCGTAAACAGGGATGATCATGATACCAGGGAGGTACTTACCCAGTTTCGCGAGCTCCTCAGAGACCTGGATGGCAAGCTCACGGGTAGGGCACATGACAAGGGCTTGGACCCGCCGGTCATTCTGGTCCATCTTTCCAAGTAGCGGGAGACCATATGCAGCGGTCTTTCCGGATCCGGTATGGGCCTGGCCGATTACATCGTGGCCTTCAATAAGCATGGGTATTGCGAGTGCCTGGATCGGAGTCGGTTCTTCGAACCCGAGGTCAGTGATAGCTTTCTCGAGCTCCTTTGACAATTCAAGGTCAGGAAATGATATTGTTTTCATAGGTGGTTCACCATAGACCACTCCGGACCACGTAACTTCCAGGATGCGTGAGAATGTTTGACCACTCGCAGAAAAATGAAATAATTGGCCCGTTTGATCGATTGCGTATATTCGCACTCAAGATTTAAGTATGTTTGGTCTGATGCAATGCGAATGTAACGTAACAGGCTTCGAACAGGGCCACGGCACATGGGGTGGGCAAGGGCGTGGTCAAAAACGAATCTGCGAATACACCAGGAAAAACCGGGCTATACGAGAGGCCTTCAATTTATGCGCCTCATATCTTCAGAGGCCAGGTGATAATTCATTTACCTGTGCGTCAGGTGCGGCAGTCCGTATTACCAAGGGGTTAATAAAAAACATACAACGTGGAATTCGTCTCAAAATTCCTATAACCATAATTTTCCAGGAGCAATAGAAAAATTATACTGAAATGCGAGGGATGGGATTCCTGACAGAAAGTTTGAATCCGCATTAAAAATGAGAATTTTAGGAATGTGGGGCGTAATGGTGCCCCCTTTGATTTTTTGGAGTGTGCGCGATGTTGATGGCAAATCTCCCGACATGAAAATGAATCTTCTTTCTTTTCTTGGAGCTGGTTACACATAAGACTGTCTACCATTGGTATTTATTTTTATTTTTACACACACGCACTCATGGCTTTTGGGCGCCCTCTGGCCCAAAAGAAAGGTGCATCCTACATCAGTGATCTTGGGTTACAAATACAACGTGCAAGTATTGCATTATCGCGGCATCAGTGGCGGCCAACGGGTGATAGCAGCGTGAACGCTGGCCGCCACGCATGCCGCGGGTCCTCAGTTGATCTGTTGACTACGACACCAGCCACGCCATCAACGCTGTGCCGATAGTGCCACGGGCACAATCTGATAACCGCTGCGCTCCACAACAAAATCACCGGATTTTATTGTTCCGCTGGGCACGCTCGCGGGGCCCGGTGACCCCGCGATCA
>JBAXMF010000208.1:0-4793 GCA_037134435.1 Methanomicrobiales archaeon
CGATATATTCTCCGATCCCTAGTTTATCGAACATCCCCGCTACAATTCCTAGATGCCCTACTGTTACATTCGAGCCTTCTATCAGCGACATAAGCCTATTAACGGATTAGTTGTACTTAGTTATATAGATTTGTACTATATAATTATATTAACATTATATTTTACTGCCGAAAGCCGGATTGGACCTGAATTTATAAAATTTCTATTCGTGTTGTATCAGATTACGGAGATTTCAGGGCATTGATTCGGTAAAATACGAATCATATACCGTAAAGAATCTCGTTGATTGTCATGCCGGTGATCGAGAGGTTCTCCTGCTAAAGGGCTGAATCAGATCTGGCGGGGCCAGCCCCTGTATCTTGAAACCGGGTCGTGTTCCGGTCCCCACCAATCAAAATAACCCGAATCAGGGGAGCGGCCCCGCTGGTAAAACCTGGTAAATGACAAGGGAATAATAAAAAAATGGGGGTGCTCAATTACACACCGATTGCTGATAAATCACCGGGACCGGTCATAAACAGCCAATACCCTTTTGAAGGGTGCATCAGTCTTTCGTCACTGAACTGACCGCTCCCCCCATTGATAATCTGGATATCATACTGGTAGAGCGTCGTGTTGAAACCCATCGCCTGGGTCCAGTTATTCCGGACAGATATCAGCGTATCACGTGCAGACGCAGGAATTGTCCCGGAAAAGCCAATCAGTTCCCACCCTTTTGCGAGTTTCCTTGAGGGTGGGACCTGGAGCGGGTTGGGATCAAACTTCAGCGGGACCGTTGCCGGGTATTTCGAATAAATCCAGAACCCGTACAGGGGTAAAACCTGCGTATCTGCATAGACCGGAACCCAGTTATTAATTGCGGCCTCATACTCCCATATTGTACGACCTTCAGTCGTTACATTGTTAAAAATTGATCCGGTGTCATGTCCCGGGGCAAGCTTTTTTGGCACTGATACCAGGTTCCAGCCTTCGCCCAGCACCAGGTTATATTCTGATGGTTGCGGTGCGGAAACTTCGATGTAATCCGGGCGGGCCAATGTGCTGTTCCCGGCACTGTTGGTTACCGTTAAGTTGACCGAAAATTTCCCGGCCGACTGGTAGACATGGACTGGACTTTTTTCAGAATTTATGGGGCTGCCGTCCCCGAAGCTCCATTGGTAGGTCAACGGTGGGAGGCCCGATGAGCTATCAGTAAACTCCACGGATAACGGGTATGGTCCGGCCCGGGGGCTAGCGTTAAAGGTAGCAACTGGTGAAACTGGTTCCAGCGTACCCCGCACGGTTGTGGTCTTTCCTGCAGTTACGGTCACGGTCTGATTATAGTCCTGGTACCCTGCCAGTGTTAGCAGTACGCGATGCTGCCCGGCAATGATTCCCGCCAGAGTATAGGGGGTGATAAATCCTGTATTGCTTCCATCGAGGTAGATCTGTGCCCCGGCCGGAGTCGAATCCACCCCGATATTCCCGTTGGTAGATTCAAGCCCGATGATGAGGCCTGAGATCGCCGGAGGACTATTGACCATTGTGCTCGCGTTCGGCTTGTACCCGTTCGCTTCGACATACACGCGGTACGTCCCTTCAACGACGTCCCATTGGTACTGGCCGGCTGAATTGGTTACCTGCGGGTTCTGGTCGGGCTGCATGGGAGGAGCCAGGAGCCCGGTTGGGACATTTACCCAGTTCCCATCCTCATCAGGCCACTGAAGATAGGCATTCGCTCCCTGTAACCGCATTCCTGAACTGGTGTCGTAGATGTACCCCGCCGGCTCAATGTAGAAGGGGAACGTCATGCCGCCGATGGTGCACTCCCCCTCATTTACTAAGCTGATCGTAGCAGCCCCGTAACGGGGATAAAATGTTGTCGAATAATTCCAGAGCCGTGGTCCCCCTGTCATCGGCCCGGTGATATCAGGCCCCCCGTCATCGATTTTGATGCGGATGGTCACCGGTGTGCCCTCGGGGCAATAGCTCTGGTTATAGGTGATGAGGACCGGACTCCGCCAGTCCACGCAGGCGCTGCCCCAGGGAGAGGGAATGGATGGCGAGACCGAAACACCGGGTGGGACCCATGCCTGCTTGAGGGTCGTCAGGGCAGACGCAAAATTATCATCATACCGGGTTTCCTTCGTGGTGGTCGTGATGTTCGCGGTATTATTCAGGACCGTATCATAGGGTAACGATGAGGGGATACGGACGGTAATTCTCTGCGATCCGGTACTACCGGGGGAGAGAGAACCGAGATGCCAGGTAACAATCCTGTTCGTCAAATCATAGACCGTAAATCCTGTTGCGGACACAAATTCGACGCCAGGCGGGAGGTAATCTTTCAGGATAATGTTTTTTATCTAACAGAACATTACAATAATTATTTTAATGCCGCGTGGCGATATACCACATATGTATGATTACCGGGTTCACCTTGCCAGGAGTATATCCGAAGGCACGTTTTCAGCTGAAGAAGGGGAAATAATACAGGCATATATCAGCGAATACATGGCATTGAAAAATGTCGACCCAGCAACGCTTAAAAGCAAATATTCAGGCATTTGTACTTTTATAGGAATATTTCACGATAATAAAATAACCCTTGACAAAGTCAAAACCACCCACATTTTACAGGTTATATCCGCCATAAACCAGAGTCAGCGTGCCGATAATTACCGCCGGAACCTGGTATCCCTTATGAAATCTTTTGCTGGTTTTCTCGGGCCGGATATCGATATGAAGAAAATCCAATCTGTAAAACTTCCCAAAGTAGAATGGAAAACGAAGAAGCCGGAAAACATGTTGAGTAAGGAAGAAGTCATTCAGGTCCTTGCAGCCTGTGGGAACAGCCGGGACCGATGTTTCATGGCGATGGTATACGACGGTTCATGCCGTGTGATCGAATTGCTACGTTTGAACTGGAGTGACTTAATTCACGATAGCATGGGTTATTATATTGATACCAAGGGAAAAACGGGAAGACAGCGGAAGATCCGGTTCACTTCAGCAATTCCGTATATTGAACAGTGGCAAAAGGATTATCCTGGAATGGTAGAAGGACAGAAACCCGTGTTCGTTACCTTTCGAGCTCCCCTCGGGAGACTCACCCGCATGGGATTGAGTAGCCGGGTATTAAAGATCCGGGATAAAACAGGAATTGGAAAACTCATTCCGAGTATCATGAGATCTACCCGGATCACTCATGATGTGGCAGCCGGGCAGGATATCCAGTATATCATGCTGAAGAACTGGGGAAACCTGAAGACGTCCATGCTCGATAAGTACACCAACCTATCAGGTGACTATATTGATGCGAAAGCGCTCGAGTACGCGGGCCTGAAAAAAGTGGATAAGGTGCAGACAGTGGACCCGATGGCTCCGGTACAATGCCTCAAATGTCACACCGTAAATGAACCAGGCAATAAGCACTGCCGTGAGTGTGGGAAGGCACTGACGAGAGATGGGGAAGATGAACTCAGCATGATACGGGATGTAATGACCCCTGAAGAGTGGATTTCCTTCTGGCAGTGGAGGAAAGACCACCCTGAGTAACAAGGTTAACAATTTAGTACTATACATTTATCATCGTTGCAAACTCAGCATAAATGTGGAAAATTCCGTTTCAGAAGGGGTTAATGAGAAAAAGAAGGTTAGAAAGTGGCATTATACAATCAAAATAATATGCGAAGAACTTGTAAAAATTAAAGAAGGAATGGAAAATAATTCAAAGGCCTAACTTTTTTCGCATATCCGGATGGTCATCCAGATAGAGCTGGAAATCCTCTGCAAACCTCTCCCGCTTAAGTTTCGGGTTCACCCACAGTCTCAAAACTTCGCGGACAAAATCTGATAACTCTTCAAACCCCTCTTTTTCTGCAGCTGCCATAATGTCATTTTTTTCCGCGGTCGTCAACCGGATCCGTATTGAATCATCTTTTCGTTCCTTCATTTTAGCACCTGTTGCTGTTTCACATTGTACCCGCAAACAACAATAAATAGGTATGGTTTGTGTATAACATTGTTGTACCAACGTGATACATATATATGATCTATCGGCGTTATAACACTGTGAAAAACACAAAAAGGAACGCGAAAAACGTGATGGGATTCAGAATGAAAGACTGGGAACGAGAGACGATCAACAAGCTCAGGCAGCGTGGGGAAGTCCTTTCCGATAGTGAGGCAGTCCACAAAGGCCTCGCACTCCTCGCAATAAAGCACGGGCTCCCACATTTCCAGGAGACTACACCATGACCTCCGACCCAAAGGCATCACGGGCAGGATGGACTGCGTTTGAACTACAGACCGGGGCCGAAGGGCTCACTAAATGGGCAGAACTGACCGGGAAATTACCTGACTTAATTGGGGTTGACACATGAATGAAGCACGATGTAATGGCAGCAGCGATTCACAAACTTGCAAGCACGAGAATACCACTGCCATTCCCCATGTATGCAATTGCAATGACAAGAGTCTTTCGCCCGTTAACGAATGCGACCAGGAACAGAAAGATGCGCTCATGGCAGCACGGTCAGTCCACCAGGTCCTGGAACAACAGATCAGGTCCAGGAATTTAGACCGGATGCACGCCGAACTGGCCCCCGTCCTATCAGAGATCAACCAGCTGGAGTCCAAGCTACTGGTATTCAGCCGACCCGGGTGTTTCGGGTGCTACGAATGTACTGACCATTACCTGGAAACATGCCACCATGGCGATGCATGCCGGAGAAGGAAAGAGGGAAAATTTCGGTCTCCCCCATTACAATTACTCCGTTATTCAAGGGGCTGACCCGCATGCCAGCCCAGTC
>JBAXMF010000209.1:0-4769 GCA_037134435.1 Methanomicrobiales archaeon
TGGCAAATATCAGGGATAAATACCGGTGGCCCGCGTTTCATGACATCCCCGATGCCGCCCCGCGTTATAAGCGGTACTGCGTGGAAAAATCTCAGGTTTTTCATGCTACCACCCAAAACAACCGTCGGTCGGGCATAAACCAATGGCAATATCAAGTACTGTTTCATCCGAACACACCATTGAACCCCGTTTCCTGCATAACAGCATAACACCGGAAAAATCGTGAAATAATTTTCGAAATAATAAAAAGGAATGGTTAGCTGGGCATTCAGCGCCCACCTACTCCGCCGCCGCCGAACCCGCCACCGCCGCCAAATCCTCCACCCCCGAATCCGCCACCGCCACCCTGCGATGGGGGAGAGAATGCAACAATCGGGACAAACGCCCCATACATCAGTCCAAGTGGCACCCCGGCCTCAGGGATATGAACATTCAGCTCTTTCATGGCCTTTTCAACATGCTTCCCGACCCCGAGTGCCGTCCCGTATACGAGCCAGTCCCCCCACTGGGATAGATCCGCCGGTGAATATTGTTTGATCAATACAAGGTCAGACAGGAAATACGCAAATGCATCCCATTCCAGCTTTTCTTTGTACTTATCATCTTTCCAGTGCCCGAACAGTGTCGACGGGTATGCGAACGCGATTCCTGCGAGGACCAGTACACCACCCCAAAGGATTGCGGCAGGTATCAGAATCGGTCCAAGAACAGGGGATATAATCAGGAAGAGGACCGAGAGAGCAAGGAACACAGCCCCGGTTAATGCAACGGGAATAATGTGATCGCGACCGTCAACAATATATTCGTTTATCAGTTTCGGGTCAACACGCCGTGTCACATCAGATAGTTCCCGCTGGTATTGCAGGATCGTTGACTGGGCGCCGGTGCTGGTCTTTGCTTTTTTAGCGAGCTCCTGGATGACACCCGTATCCACAACCCCGTCATTGGCGATATCTTTTAGAAATCCGAGCACTCTCTGTTCGTAGATATCATCAGGTACCTTTTCAAGCAGTGCAATGGTGACCCCCGTGTCACCTTCTTTCTCGGTAATCCGGATAATCCCCCTGTGGTGAAGGTCAATCAGGGTGGCATAGTAACCATCCTCATCAAATGTCGTCGCATCCCCCTTGAACAGGAGGTTCACGACCCAGGGTTTTTTTGTCGGGTCCGGGACGAAACTCAGGTATTTTGGAACCGTAAATGGTTTCTCTCGCCCGTAACGGTAGAATATCCAGATAAAAACAAACGGTGTGAGTACCAGTGCGGCGATCCCGAGGGCCCGAATCACTTCGGCCAGCGGATAGGGGATACTATTGTACCAGGGATTTGCAGCACGTGTCTTTTCTGCAACGTCCGCCACATATACTGGGTAACCGGCCATCACCGGGATCGCATCTTTCGAGAGGAGGAGTTCAATGCCCACGGTCTCGTCAGCCGCTGCGGACCCGGTAACCAGGTACTGGTCACCGCTTCTTTCCACCTTCAGATGTGCCGGGTGAGGATATACGTCCTTTACATAACGGGCGGGAATTGCAATCCTGATATCCCGGTAGGGGATGTGCCGGTCAACGAGTTTGAGGTTCAGGTGTGCATCCAGTCCGTCATATTCCAGGGGTGGATGCACGACTACTACCGTTTCAAGGGTGTAGGTCCCCGCATTAAAATATGATGGCTGGAAAGCACCCATCTCGTTGAGCTCGGCAAGCTGCTTGATCTTTCCCTTCTGGTCCTGGTCCCCGCCACTTCCGACGATCGTCACGCTGGAACCGGCATCCTTCACGTACCCGGTAGTACCCGGGGGGTTTGTCAGGCTTACAAATTCTATACTGGGCTTACCCAAAGGAGTTGTTACAAGCGGGGCCTCCCAGAACCGGTACAGCATACGGTATTGCCCGCTGTTTTTCACATCATAGTCATAATGCTCTGCCAGGGTACCATTTTCGTACAGCACTGCATCATAGTGGCTGACCACGAGGTCACCCTCGATCCACCCGGGTAGTGCCCCCGCAAGGAAGATTAACCCTGCGGCCACCAGCAACGAGATAATGACGAGGGATACGATCTGCTTCAGCTCGCTCATGGGCCTTCAACCTTTAAAACTCAATCTTTGGAGGTGTATTGATCTGCTCTTCAAACTGGAGGTAATCTAACTTTTTCATCCCGATCATCCGTGCAACGAAACTAGAGGGGATCGTATCACACAGGATATTGAACTGCTGCGAGATGTTGTTGTAGGTATACCGCTGGCGGGCGATCTCATCTTCAACGCTTTTGATCGCTTCCTGCAGGTTCAATACAGTGGTACTGGTTTTTAAGTCGGGATAATTCTCAGCAACAGCGATAAGTCTCCCGAAGAGGGACCGGGATTCCTGCTCGATCTTGTTCAGGTCCCCGGGACCGGCAGTACCCACGCTGGCCCGCATCGCCGTTACTTTCTGCAGGGTCTCCTGTTCGAATTTTGCATAACTTTTTACTGCTCCGAGGAGCTGGTCGATCATGTCCAGCCGTTTCTTCATCGCTACCCTGATCTGACCTAACGTCGCCTCAGATGAGTTTTTAAGAGTGTACAGGCGATTATAGATCCCTACAAAGTAGAGGACAAGAATAACGAGGACAAGGACTATTATTCCCCCGGCGATCCAGGGTATCAATCCTTCAAGCATTTTTTCTCACCAATGTATGATGAGAGGGTATTACGTTTAAATTCATTGGGGGGCACAAGGGCGGAATAGACCTACTCAACCGGGGTAAAAAAGAATAAAACCCGCCATATTCCACCTGCCGCTACTTATTCAATAATAATGGTCCCGACAACCCGTAATTTCCCACCCTCCAGATAGTGAAGGACTGCACGGGCTCCTGGAGGATAGACCAGTTCTTTCTCGGTCTTTAATGTCAGTTCAGGGCGGTGCCAGTCACCAGCATTATTAACATAGGCAACTTTTGAAGGGATGAACTGCATCCAGTGCCCTATATAGAGGACCATGCCCTCTTTTAACGCCGTGGGCCAGTATTTTATCAGTTCCGCCCTGCCGTGGATAGTGGAGGAGGATGTAAGGGCCGGGTCCTTCGAGAGGACATAGCCGCGTTCCAGGTCTTCCGCTTCCACGCCTTTTAATGCGAAACCTATACGGTCTCCCGGATATGCAATATCTGCATCGGCATCGTGCTTCTGAATTGAGCGGACGAGTGCTACATGCTTTGTCGGAAGGACACGGAGGTTATCATGGCGCCTGATAACCCCGTTTACAACACAACCGAGCACGACAGTCCCGATCCCTTTTACCGGGAATGAATGATCAACGGGCATCGCACCCGGTGGGGTTGCCGCGGTGGGGTGCACCTCTTCAATTTTAGCCGCTTCATCGAGCAGGTGCTCACGGAGTCGCATGCGGTCATCCTCAAAGAGTTCATAGCCCCCGACAACGGTATCACGGATCAGGGGTGCGACCTGTTCAGGGGTAATGTAATTCCGTAATATCAGGATGCCATTGGACAGTCCGGCACAATGGAGCATGAGGACCGATTCCCCAAACTGGGCATTGATCTCATCCACTACAAGGACCGCTTTCTGTGCCATCGAGATGGCATAGAACAATGAAGATAATTTTTCAGGGTACCTGGCGGGTTCAATGATGGTGACCGTGACCTCTTCCTTTTTTAAGTTAAAAAATGTGATATCACTGATAGTCCCGATCTTTCCCAGTTCTTTTGAATAGTCAGGTGACCCGATAACCGCCACATTCAGGTTCGACATTGTGTACAACGTACGGTTCTCATGAAGATTAGGTTTTACCCAAAGGTCCCAAAAAGGATTACCAGGTGCGGTAGATTCTTCCCTGACAAGTAGTAAAAGAAGAGTTGGCGTGATAGTTGCAGGGCCTGACATTGGGACCCATTCAGGAGCGCGGGGAATGCATTACATCCGGCAGGTCCGAAGGGCTCCTCACCACGGTTGATGACTGTTCAAGCATCAGGTTCACGAGCTCGTGGTGCCCGGCCATGCGGAAATCTGTACGGACTGCATAGACCGGTATACCCCGCCGGTATGCGTAACCCATCTCCCAGGAAGTCCCCGAGTCTGCATCAGCACCATCAATGACCGCAACGAGGAGATCGGTTGAGTCAAGCACATGGACATGGTTTTTAAATATGCGTGAATGTTCCTCCACATCCCTGTAATGGTTGTCATCACCCACATCCTGGGGAAGGTAAACCTGAAAAAATGGCTGGTGAGCAAGTCTGATATCTTCAGGTTGAATATTTTTTCCGCTTCCGAAAAGAGGGGGGCTGCAAGGTACACCTTGTACCTGGCAAATTCCGAGACATCGAGGACCCTGATGTCAGGAAAGCGGTCAAGGAAAACACCTCTCCCGGACCTTTTTGACGGGGAGCCTTCCACGCTGCCGTAGTGGGTGGTTGTGCTACCGCAGGCAGGGGATGAATTGACACCGACGATACAAAGTGGCGGCCCCCGGGACCGGACCACTTCACGGACTTCTGCTTCGAGGTCTCCGAGCAGTTCGAAGAACCCGGGTGTATTCAGCCGTTCAAGAAACGTTCCAGGCGACCGGTCCCGTCCGAGATACAACGTTTCAGGGCAGGGAAGGGTTACCACATCTATCTTAAAACGTTCACACCTTGCCCTTGCGCGGTTGAACAGGTCAAGGTCTGCCTCGCGGGTGATCCCCTTCGCCCTCAATGACGGGTCCGTAATACAGGGGCACATCAACACATACATTGATAGAAGGTAGGCTCTCACAAAACAT
>JBAXMF010000210.1:0-4740 GCA_037134435.1 Methanomicrobiales archaeon
TTCATAGGTTCTTGGTTTTTTGGGCATAAATCAATTAGACCAAGAACCATCTTATTCTTTTAGTGGCAAAGTTGGGCTTCAAGAGCGCTGTAACTTGCTAACAGGATGGTAGAAAAGAAGACGCTGATCACTATGAGGACCAATATGAGCAGGATAACAAAAATCAACAGGGTTTTTTTCTGAAGCTTCATAAGGACCGTATCGTATGCTTCCTGTTCTCAGTTGATCTGATATATAGTATGTGATTTTGTAAAAATGATTGATTTCCGGGTGGAATCACATTCAGCCCGACCTGTTGACAGACTACGTAACACCCGGATGCACGGGGAGAAGACACGGGTCGGATACAAGGTGGAGATCCGGCGGGTAAATTCAACAGGTGCTGAAGTTAATCAATTGCTCCTGGTCCGGATCGCACCTCCAATGGGGTGGGGTGCTGTTGTCACCTGCACGTTTTTATAGGAAGCAATTGCATGAACATCCCTTACTATGTTCCTCCGTCCGGCTATGCTGTTTATCGTAGCCGCAAGTCTCATGCTCCACCTTGTGTCCCCGGTGGGAGCGGTAAGTATCCGGCATATTGATGCCGCGGTTGCCGTGAACGGTGATACCTTAATTGTCGCAGATTATACCCTTGACTGGATAGAGCAGGCAATCGTATACCCTGCAGCACTCACCATCCTTTCGGGGGCGCCAAAGGAAAAAATCCAGGTACAATCAATTTCTCCAGGCGGGGCCCAGCTGACGGTCCGGCATCTCGTGAGCGTGCGCCAGACTCAAAACATGACAATCTACAAAACACCTGCCTTTTCGTTGGCAGATGCGAGGCACGAACTTGATACCTACTGGTTTGGCCCGATGATTACGCTTGATGGTGCATCCTGTTCCCTCACGGTCAGGTTTCCCGATGGGAAAACCGTCAGTTACCAGGATATCACGTCAGTCCCGTCCTTCGAACATGCGGTCCCAAGAGCGTAAATGGGCCTCCTTTTCCCCTGTGCGTTTGCCAGTTCATACCTAGCGTCCCAGCAAAACCAAAACCATAACATTTCCTGGGGCTACCCGCTTTTTTCCCTGGATAAAATCAAATAAACGATACCCGGTCCGGATTACCTATAAACAATCAATTCTAAAATGGGAATCATTACACAACCCACACCGACTTAACCCGCTCCCGTGCGTTTAAATCGCCCTCATTTGCTCCCATTTCCCCTTGGTACAGGATACGGCTATTAATTATGGTTTTATCCGGAACCTACTGATATTTGCCCTTATTCCTGGGTCTCATTATTTTCTTTTACCGTTCAAACCGCAGCAGTTTCTTCCCCGGAATCACCATTTTAGCCTGATTTCTCAACCTGAAGTAATCCCGGGAACCGGACACTGAAAGTTTTCACCACTATCAAGCAAAAAAGTAAAAATCGTGAAGATACTTGTCGGGGAAATTTTAAAGAGCGTGACCTTCCCGGGGACAACGAGAGAAAAAAGCGTAGGATAATTGATTATTATTCTCTCACAGGATGACTTTTCGGGAGGCATTTCCTTGCAAACAGGCTGACCTGAATAAATCCCTGTTTTTGGAGCTGGCATTGTCCGGGCTTTTTTTTCTGAACGTTGGTACCTGGTACATGAAATGGGGAGTGAGATTTTTTTACCGTACCAAAATAATTCCCATACCGGCTTTTGAGCGATATCCTGTCAACTGGAAGAGAACGAACGACCATATTAAACGGAGTAATTAATTTCAATAAAGGGGAAGTAACTGATATGATAATGTGGCAGCTAATACGATTACTGGTAGTTTCAGCTCTCATTTTTGGATTGGCAGGGTGTGCGGCGGGGATCCCTGTTGCACCATCCGATCCTAACCCTGATTTTTTCATGCCCGGCTGGATACCTGCACAGAATTATGAGCATCGGGCAATTTATGTTTTTTTCAATGCAAGCATGGTCCCGGGAGAAAATTATATCCCTGTCTCAAACAGGAGTTTAGGATTAAATTTCTGGAAACCAATTGACTCCGTACGAAAACAGAACATTTCCGGATATCCAGGCATTACGCTGATATCCGGGCCTGGCGGAACAGGTTATCTCGAAGGGGATGCAACCATTGGTCCACTCTGTCCCGTCGAACCATGCCTTACCACCGTCGAGCAGCGTGCGTCTGCCTATGGAGCACGACCCCTGATTATTACCAGTGAAGGACTGTCACCCAAGATATATACCGTGAAATTCTCACCTGATGGTCATTACCGGATAGAGTTGCCCGTAGGGCGCTATCACGTTGCGATTGCTAATAACGGGATCGGACACAACCTTGATGAGCCGATCAACGTTGTAATTAAACGGGGGAAGACCGTCACCCTCAATTTCTCAATCGATACGGGGATTCGTTGATCAATCCTAGGATGGATCCTTATTTTTGGTCGTCTCAACCTGTGAAATCAACCTTGGGGTACAATGTCCCAATCGCCGCTCATCTGATCACAATTAAAAATTTACGGTAATTTGGGAAATCGTATTTCATCATCCTGATATCAGGTTAATCACCCAGGTCACGGTTACGGCTGATCCCCGGGAACTATTTTGAATAATCTATCTTCTTTCTGTCATCTCTGGAAGTGCATATGGGGGGAAAATAGTGATATACAAAACCGAATGCACTCATCCTCGTCATTTACCGTCTTTGAAAGGATATAAATGAGACATTCAGTTGATCTCGCGAGGTCACCCGGGAATATCAAACGTCGGCGATCATCATGGAGTCTAACCAATCTTCCGGGAACGGTCCTGATAAGTTGGTTGGTTACTCTCCTGGTACAGAACGAAAAGTCCATTTAAATTATGATAAGAGACCATGTAGTTAGAAGCCAATAGTGTGAGCATGCAATGGATAGCGAGATAAAAGTATCAATAATCGAGGGCGACCCAATCTATACGAATATTGTAGAGGCCCGGCTTATCAAAATCGGCTATACCGTCGTATCAACGTTCTCCTCCGGACAGGAGGCATATAAAAAACTGGCTGAAGCATTACCCCACATATTAATAATTGCCATCAATATCCCGGGAGAAATCGATGGGATCGAAATAGCAAAGGCCATACTTTCACGGTATAATATCCCTTGCGTCTTCCTGACAACTTCGGCTGATGATGAGACTTTAGAACGTGTGAAAACGGTACCTGGTGCCGGGTATATCTTAAAACCTTTCAGTGACAACGACCTGCGTATTGCAATCGGACTTGGACTCGCCAGGTTCGAGACTATCCGCCAGGTCCGGGAAGAAAATGCCAACCTCAAGCTGCTGGTCGAAGAGATCCCTGCAGGAATTATTGTAACGAATTCTAAGGGATTGATCACCTATGTGAACAGGACCGCACAAGTGATGCTGAAATGGAATGCCCCCACCCTCAATACCAATATTTTTAACGAAATCGTCAAAATAGTCGATAGCAGGGAAGGGAAACCGATTGAGGACCCATTTGTAAAAGTCATGGGGATGAAAGCAGTATGGTGGCTCCCGCAATATGCTGCACTGCTCTCTCGCGACAATACAAAAGTACCGGTAGCCGGGAATATAAGCCCATTATGCAACCATGAGGGGACGATAATCGGTATGATTGCAATCCTGTTCCCGGTTGCAGAAATCAATTATTTGAAATACCGTGGAAAGGCCCAGTTCTGAACGTTAGATTTGGCTTTTAAATCAAGGGGATACAAAAAAAGTCTCTCACGACCTGAAAGCCAAGAGGTGCTGGTACCTGATGGCGTGGACCCCTTGTAATTTTTTGATGTTTTTTGATTTTTTTTCTCCCGGGAGGCCTGGTAACCCGCGGGACCTTTACACCGTGTTAAGGGAGTGCGGTCTGGAAAATACTCATTATTTACATCTCCGACAAATGTCAACCCATTTAACTTTTCCAAAACTAGACAGGATATGGGATATCGACATGCCTGCAGCTGAGGATGACACCAAATCACTGAACAATGCCTGGAGAAAGACCAATGAACAACAATTATTCACAGATTTAGAATCAGATTATGGCTTTTCCAAAGCGATATGCCGCTCACTGGTGCATCTCATGCACGAGCACATCGAAATGAACTATGGCAATCTTCGGAATGACAATCAGCTCATCTACCATGCAGTAAGCGCAGACGAACCTCCCGGCAAGTCATTAGACCACCTCCGTCTGGTTTCCGTAGCACTTACCATATCAGAACCCAGAGATGCCAGTATCCTCAAGTCCCAGGGAATAAGTGGACTAAGGAAACACAAGTTACTCAGGTTCGCTAATGAGGCATACGATCAGGGGGGCCTGCTAATCCAGGAAGATCTTGCGTTACTCCTCACTACGAGTACCCGTACTATCCAACGGGATATGCGGGAACTAAGAGAACAGGGGATCGAGGTACCCACCCGGGGTTCAATCCAGGATATCGGGCCAACCGTATCCCACAAAACCAAGATCCTTGAACTCTACCTGAAAGGCTACGAATACACTGAAATCGAAACGAGAACACGTCATACCGGTGATTCCATCAAGCGGTATATCAGTGGATTTTCTAGAGTCATTCTCCTCACCCAGAAAGGATATTCACTCACACAAATCCGTGAGTTAACGAATCAATCTGAGAAAGTAATCCAGGAATACCTCGTGTTATACGAGGCGTATAAAGAGATAGGAAAGGACAGAATATCGCAGATCACTACCTTGCAACTTCCGGAGTTCGACAG
>JBAXMF010000211.1:0-4733 GCA_037134435.1 Methanomicrobiales archaeon
ATTTAATGTCCGGCGGACTGCCTCCCAGCACATTCCGCGGTGATTCATGGACAAGCCGGTAATGCTGGAGCGCAGGAATCGAGGATAACGGCAGGAACATCGCATCGTTGAGAATTGCGGCATGCTGACCTACAGGGGCCTGGCTGTTATACTTCTCTACATTTGCTTTTGCCGTTGCAATGGCCATATTTTCTGCTCTCGTAATTACGGGGTACGGCCTTCCCGAACTCCCGGGTTCGGTATATTCAACGTAATATGCCGTTGTCGGCTCTGTCAATGAGCCATCGAAATTGTGGAGCTTTGACACCATCGTCTCGTAATATGGTACATCGTAGAGTGTGACCGCGCCATACTGGTTCAGGTTATCCGGATTTGGGGTAAGGTAAGGCCGCTGATAGGGGCCGGCCGCGGCACTCATGTTATACCATGTTGCCATCGCCCAGAACTTTCCGGTGTCCATCTCGATATCAGTTATCACGTACCGCGTCCCGTCATTTTTGAGAATATTATTTGCTCCCGTTTCAGATTGGGACATGAAATAGGCAGCTGCGCCATCGGGCCCTGCTACCCCGGACTGGAATGGGTTGGCATTCGGGATCCGCTTAGCGATATAGGTGATCATATGGCCGTAATCCCACCAGGACATCACCCCGTACGCCTGTGCGGGGTACTTGAATGTCGCCTGGTCATAGATCTTGTAGTAATCAACTCCTGTTTCGGGAGTATGATTCGCCATCCAATCAAGGGATTCCTTCCAGTCTGAATTCATTCGCAGAGCGCCGGATGATGCAACAGCAAACTCACCACCTACCGATGATGAGACAAAGAGAAATGACAGAAGCACCACGAGGACGATCGCGCCGATAGATAAGTAATGAGAACTGTGGTAACGTTCTGGACTTTTTATTTTTTCTGGTTGCCTTTTACCTTTATGGGGGACTTGCCTAGGAGGGGATATTGTATCCGGCTCTTTTTTCGTGGCTGGTTTAACGATCCTGTAAATATCTTTCCATCCCAAATCAAAAATAAATCCAACACATATACCCGAAAGTAAAGCGATGTTAACAGCAAGGAAATACTCGTACCTGATATGCTGCCAGGCCGAAATCATCATAAACCCGGACCAGACCAGTACAACGAGAAGATCGGGGCGCTCTTTACGCCACAAACGATAGAGTATGACTAATATGCCCCCTGCCATCAGGATAAGGGAATAATTGAATGTATCCCACGCTTCGGCGAATGTCCATGACCGTGCCTCCTGAACCGTGAGAGCTAATGAATTTTGGCCAAAAAATGCGTTAATTCCTGCGATGAAGTAGTTGTAGATTACAGGAGCCACTGCGGCCATTATTGCAACGCCGATAATCCCGAGACCGATAATCCCAATCGGATAAAGATAAGCTTTTTTCCCTTTCAGGTACCTGGCCAGGAGATAGAGGAAAATTGTACCGGCAATAAATATAAGGTACGAGATAGGATGTGCGATAGAATAATTACTCAGCTCGAGTCCTGGATTTCTCACTCCCACAATAAAAAATGCCACCGTTACGAAACCGAATGTCACGACGTTTGTCAGGAGAAGATAATCCGACGACTGTTTGCGATAAAAATCCCATATGAATTGTATTATGGTGAACACACCAATGATCAGCGCAAAAAGGATCATGGTCCCCATGGTGAAAAGCCCGATGATATACGCGACCCCTGCGAGAAGAGCGAATATCACGGGTTTAACCAGGGTTTCTCTTTTAGAGAGGTCAATGGGGTGCTCCTTCGCCCACCACATGCAATATACATAGGCAAAAATGAAGAGAGTCCCGAACAGCACTTCTGCCATGTGGTGATCAAGGTAGCCATACAGTGACCGAAAGAAATACTGGCCCCCTACAATCGCTATGAACCCTGATGCGAAAATCGCGCACTTCCAGTCAGAAATTTTCCTGACCAGGAGGAATACCAGCGGTACCATGGCTGCAGCCATAATCGGTGGGACCATCAGTGCAAATTTAATAATTTCAGGACGCGTGGAGGCACCTGCAATCATCACAAATGAGGTGCTTATTATTGTAAACAATGGGCCCCAATGGACGATCTGTCCGGCGGGGAATAATGTCATCGCTTCAAACCACCCGTATCCTGGGAAATTCCTCGTCATCTGTTCTATCTGCCTGAGATTATACAGGGGGTCGTCGCTCCCTGCCAGGAACATAATATCCACATTTCCTGCATGGAACAGGGAGAGAAGCCTAAGCCAGAGCACAAATGCGGTTAACATTGCCAAAAGAGCAATAAGGATATAATTCCGGTATTTCGATAGACCTTGCATTATCATGAGATCATCCTCAGAAATTTAAAACCTGAATACTAATAAGACCTGAGATATGATAAGATTTTGCGGCGGTTTTACGTCCAAAAAATAGGTTTCAGATTGATGGAGGAACTTCGATGCAGTCTGCAACATAACGGTTTATCTGTTTTTCAAATACCGGATAATCAAACTGTTTTGCCCGTTTCAGGCATTCATCTGTGTATGCAGATGGATTTTCAGATACCTCGCGAATAGCGGAAACTGCGGAACCTACGTCAGGAGAAATTAGCACCCCGGTATATCCATCCACCACTGTTTCAAGGTAACCGCCTTCCTTGGTTGCGACAACGGGCTTTCCGCTCGCCATCGCTTCAAGGGGGGTTATGCCGAAGTCTTCATCGATCGCCGTCGTGATGAACCCTTCACAGCGGGCATAAAGGTCGATTAGACGCGATTCGTTACATGGACCAAGGAATTTTACATTTTCCGGGACTTTTTCCACAATCGGTCGTAGTGCCGGATATATCTGGCCCACAATAAGGAGTGTCTTATCTGCCATCTGCCTGAACGCTTCTACCTGTAGTGGGATCCGTTTCCATTTGTCAACGCGACCAACCGAAAGCCAGTACCCTTCGGGGGATTTGCAGGAATAATCACCTGCATGGACAGGTGGATAGAGCACCCTGGCATCACGCTGGTACACTTTATAGACCCTGTTGCGAACGTTATGTGAGTTGCACACAATATTTTTCACATGCTGTTTAACAAAACGACGATCAAAAAATTTAAAGAGGTTGAGTGCACCCCAGTATCCAATCTTGCCAATACCCCGCTGCTCTGACAAAAATGGGTAATACATGTCATACATCGCCCTCCTTGGGGTATGAAAAAAAGAGAAATGGGGGGCGTTGTGTACGAGATATCGTATTGACATATCATCTGTACTGATAAAAAAGTCATAATCTAGATTGGCTTTCGCGAATAGCCTCATCCCTGCGAGTTGTCTCATTGGTTCCCCGGGGAGTTCTCTCCCCAATGAAACAAATTTAATCTTTCTTGTTTCATCATATGTCCGTACGATGTCCTCATTATATGAAGGGACAACGATATCGGCACCTAGAGCACGTGAAAAATCAATTATTAACCGTTCCGCTCCACCCCTGACAGAAAAGTCATCACATGCAAGAATTGCAGTTCTCATATCCGGGACCTCCGGAACAATCGATACACGGAATTTGAATAATTATTCGCCATCCGACACAACAGAGGGGTAAGATCTTTTTGTCCCCGGGTCTCAATTACCATCGCAAAGATACTTAAAGCGTTCCATGATATCAATCTTATCGAAAATGGATTGCGGCGGACCCAACAATGAAACCTGCTAATGAACCGCCGCCGTGGTATCCTTCGGGGGCGGCGGAGCTCTCTTTATCGTTGTTTGTTAAGGTGCCCCATCAATTCATTTCTTAACCCGTCTCAATCGTTGCCAACTCAATAGCGATGTTCGAAAAATCTTCTGGAGATCTCCGGCGTCATTAGGTTTTTGAAAATATTTTTTCTTCGAACCTGTACTCAAATGTCAGCCGTTTTAGAACGAACTCCTTCATTTTCCTGTATGTCGGATCGGTGGGCACATAGTTTACCTGAACTTTCTGCGAATATCCATGTGAAACCAGGCTATTAATTACCAAAGACCATTCTTTAGTAAACTCCCCGTGCGTATCTGTATTTTCTATCAGCAATATGTACCGGGTAGAGTTCCCATTCCCCTCCTGCATGCTGGCAGCGTTTATCTTCTCCAAAATATCAGGTGTATCCTGAATAATTGTGTATATAGGTATCGTTGGTGAATAATTCATGCCACGTGTCCAATAATAACCGATTGAAGTTGATCCCTGGGTTATAATGACATCCGAAGGTGTGGTACTTGCCTGAAGATCTGACACAATTTCTTTAGCCGGTACAATATACATTGGATCAATAAACTCCGAATTATCATAATAATTTGATAATGAAATGGCCTAATAGTGAATCAAAAACCTTTTATTCAAATAATTATATTTTAGAAAACAAAAGTTATTTAGAAAATTTAAAAATTATTAAACCAAATAAAATTATTCATGAAAATAAAGTTCTATTTAGTAATATTTCATTATGTAAAAATAAAATTATTATGACATCTACTTGTTATTTATATACTCCTTGGAATTTTGATAATTTAAAAATAAATATCAATGATAATGAACGGCCTGTCGGCATTCAACTATTCGGCTCCCGCCCTGAAGCACTGAAAGAAGCGGCAGCCATTGCCGAAGAACTAAAACCCGATTTTATTGATATCAATTGCGGCTGTTGGGTCAAGAATCACGTTGCGCGGACTGAGGGCGCAGGATTGTTAAAAGATCTTCCACTTTTTGAGAAG
>JBAXMF010000212.1:0-4724 GCA_037134435.1 Methanomicrobiales archaeon
AAAATGGGAAAATCCCCCTTGCAGGTCCAGTTCAATGATACCTCTTCCGGTACGCCTCCCCTGTCGTACCAATGGAATTTTGGTGACGGGACTCCGAATGTCACCGTGCAAAACCCCCTGCATACCTATACAACAGGGTCTAATTTAACCTTCAATGCAGTGCTGACCGTTGCAAACAGCGAAGGTACCAACACTACCGCCTGTAATATCCAGGTCAATGCTGAGGAAACGCCTACCGGATATTGGGCCCCGTGGGTAACCAAAACCAACACCACCTCAGGCGTCATCAACTGGTGGCAGGAAACATTGGGGAGTGGCTGGACGGTACACTATGCAACTGCCAATTATTACGAAGAGAATGGGAAGTTTGATCATATCGTACCAGACCCTGACCCTGGTCCTGCCAATTTCCACCATGTCCTCCTTACCGGCCTAGAGCCCAATACCACCTACAAGTACCTGGTCGAACCAATGGGATCGGATCCATCGGGAATAAATCAGGTATTCTCCGTTCGCCAGTTCCAGACCTTTCCGGTCAGCGGTCCGTTTTCCTTCATTGTGATCTCTGATACCCATGCTCAGGAGCAGCGGTTTCGGTATGTCGCAGATGCCCTCGCCAACGAGTCCGGGGTGCTTTTTATTCTTGACGGCGGGGACTATGCCAGTCACGACATAGAATCACAATGGGCGTATTATTATGGTTACGGGGACAGGATGCTCGCGAATATTTCACTCTATACCAGTATAGGGAACCATGAATACCACAATGGCACCGCTGAGAATGTATCGACAGATGCCTACTATTACCGAAACTCCTTTGTCAACCCGCTCTACTATTCCTTTGACTGTGCCGGGATCAGGTTCGTGAGCCTGGATTCCCCGGACCCCACCAACCCCAATGACGAGGACCCCACGCGTGCCCACTCGGAGGCCCAGGCGCCCTGGTTAAAGGACCAGCTCGACAACACCCTGTACGGGACCTTTGTTATCCATCACCATCCTGTCTGGACCGTTGGGCGTACCGACGCGGATTCGGCCCTTGTGCCCTGGGAGACCCTTTTCCATACGTACAACATCAGTGCACATTTCGACGGCCATATCCACACGTACCAGAGGTTTTCGGTGGAGGGCATCCCGTACTTTGTTGTTGCCAACGCCGGCGGGGGATTCGTCAGCCTGACGGATAAACCGTTCCCGCCCTCATATGTATACGGGGCCACGAAGGAGCTGGGATATCTCAAGGTCACCGTGGATCAGGCGAATAATACGGCTACCGCGAACGAGTACTTTGTTGCCTCGCTCCCCGATTACAATTCTATTACGGGAACCGTTATCAGCCCGCCCCGTCTTGCTGACACTATTACGTTTCCCCTGAGGACCCTCAACCCACCGGACCCCTCGGGTACCCCGATCACGGCCCCTGCAGTTATCAGCACACCGGGACACTACCGGCTTACGAATGACCTTTCCAATTCAACCGTGAAAACAGCCATACGGATCACAGCTTCTGACGTTCTCCTTGATGGAAACGGGCATATCCTTGAGGGGAATGGGAGCAGCGACAGCACGGGTGTATTAATCAGTGGCGGGTCCGCCAGTACCGGGAATGTCACGGTACGGGGACTGACCGTGTCAGGCTGGCAGGCGGGGATCGAAGTCAATAACCAGGCTGGTGGAGAAATCGAAGGGTGTAACGCAACCCGGAACTTGTTTGGCATATACCTGGACCATAGCCGGGAGATCATGCTGAAGGGGGTAAATGCATCCGGTAACACTCCGAAAAATGGAGGCGGGGGTACAGGTATCACCTTTTATAATTCTCCCTCGTGTATCGTTTCCTGTTCCACGATCTCCCGGAATGGCTGGGGAGGCCCGGTTGAAGTAGGGGGATACGGGATCCTCCTTGATTTATCACCCGGGACTGAAATCAGCGGGTGTACGATCAACGGGAACCTGAACACTGCCATCGAGGACGACAGTGCCCCGTCAGATCTGCTGCTGACCAGGAACGTAATGTCAGAAAACGGCGGAAATGGGGGTATCTTCCTTGGGACCCTACATAGCAACCGTACACAAAACTGCACAATCTCCGAAAACCACCTGTCAAAAAATCCTGCAGGGATCACGGTTGACCAGGCAGATAATTGTGTAATGACCCAAAATGATGTGACCGGGGGCGGAGTCGGGATAAGTATCGTGTCGTCGAGGAATGCCACACTGACCGGGAACACCATGACCGGAAACCAGTACAATCTCCAGGTTTATGGGACAGAGGAGCAGTATTACCAGCACATGATCGGGACTTCCAACACCGTGAATGGAAAACCGGTATATTACCTGTTCCAAAAGCCCGGTGCGGTTATCGACGCGACGAACCGGGCAGGGACCGTGTACGGGATTGATTCCCCCGGTATCATCATCAGGGATGTTACCCTGACAAACAGCACTACCGGTCTCCTCCTCTTTAATTCAGATTCAGCCCGGGTGCAGAACGTGACCACGGGTAGCAACCAGGTTGGGATTTCCATTTCCGGGTGTAACGACCTCGTGGTCAATAACAGTATTTCATCCGGTAATTCCCTCACCGGGTTTGATATCCAGGATTCAGCGAATGTGACACTCCGGGGTGTAACAGCGAATGAAAATAGTAACCCGCTACCGGAAACAGGCTCTGGAATTTCCATTGATACTGGCAGCAATGTTTACATTATCAATGCGACGACGGACAGGAACAAGTATGCAGGGATCGAAATTTCCGGGGGTGACAGGACTATTCTTTCAGGGATAACTGCATCCCGGAACGGGATAGCCGGGCTTATCATCAACGGGGACAGAACACGAGTGATGGATTGCAGGATCGGGGATAATGGCGAGGCTGGAATCGGCCTTATCCAGGCACATGATGCAATGATAGTGAACAACTGGCTCTCCAATACGGTGAATGTCCAAATCGGGGAAGGTGTCACCGACACTACCTGGAACACCACAAAAACCGCAGGCACGAATATCGTCAACGGACCCTTCCTCGGTGGAAATTACTGGGCAGACCCTAAAGGTACCGGCTGGTCGCAGGTCACCCCGGACAGGGGCGACGGGTTCTGTAACGCACCGTTTGTTATAGATTCGAACAATGCTGATTCCCTGCCTCTCCATTCCTATACCCCGAAACCGACATTCCAGGCGGACTTCACGGTCTCACCCGTGGCCGGGACTGCACCCCTGACAGTGAAATGCACCGATAAATCCATCGGAGATCCGACATATCTCGTCTACGATTTCGGTGACGGAACGAATGTGACGGGGCCAAACCCTGCACATACGTACCGGTTCCCGGGCGTTTACTCGATTACCCTGTCCATTATGAAATATAACACCACGACATATTCCGTCATGAGCAGTACCGCAACGAAACCGAACGTTATCACGGTGAACAGTGTACCCGTGGTCCCACTGGTTGCGAAAGTTGCTGCAGCAGCCGTGACCGGTACTGCACCCCTGAAGGTTTCCTTCACGGATCAGTCAACAGGTTCTCCAACGTTCCTGAATTATGATTTCGGCGATGGGATCAACGCAACGGGGCCTAATGCGGCCCATACCTACCGGTTCCCAGGTGCCTATAATGTAACCCTGTCCATTTATAGATTTGACAGAAGTAGTGGGTTGATGCTGAGTAATACATCGGTTCAAAAGGGTCTTATTGTCGTGAATGGAGCATAACAATAAATCGGTCTTTTTTTTTCATTGGCGTTGACATCCTTACATTTTTTCCAAATTTCCTTACGTACCCCTGCCGGACGATGTGCAGGAATCATCGCCTGGCCTGTGACTGCATCATGCCCTGAAAAATCCTTACAATTCTATCAATGGTAAGAGCAGTCGCAGGCCGCTCCGGCTGAACTCTACGGACTCACCGCCTGTTGAGTGATACGCAGTTTTCGCAGAGCCCGACCACCAGCTGGCTGTTTACCGGTCCTGTTTTGGCATCGGTCGTTGACCCCCGGTGGTCACCGTTACTCGCCATTCAGGGTACAGGCCAATACCCCCTTTGCACCAACCACAATTAACGGTACCAGTTGTTACCCGGTCTGTACCCCCTACCCCGGGTTACCACGACCAGGGCAGGATTTCCTGCGATGATCGTAGTAATGGAAATAGGGCTTGGATTGTTCGTTTTTTCCAGAAAATGGTAATCATCCTCTTTTTACTGCCGGCGGGGCTTATGGATAACGAACACACGAACTGGACTGTTGCTACCCGATCATTACCGGTAAGTTTTCCCAGGGGACCACAATGATCCCCTCAAAAAAATCCTTTTTTTCATTTCACTCAAATGGCAACACATAAGTACATCCCGATAAATGAACTACTATGTCAGGAAGACCATTGGGAGTAACAATTCTAGGTATCCTCTGGATTATCGGGGGACTGTTTGCAATATTCGGCGGGGTCATCGGCGGGGCAATCTTAAGCGTCGCCGGCTTCGGTGGCCTGGGTGCCGCTTTAGGAGTCACTGCTTTCATCATCGGTATTATCGATCTCCTCCTTGGGATTGGTTGTTTCAAGGCCTGGTCATGGGTCTGGATCGTCGGGGTAATCTTCTCGGCCATTAGCATCCTGATCGGCATCGTAAGCCTTTTCACGACCGGTTTTAGTGCATTGCTGGGGATAGTCATCGCAGCAATCATCCTTTATTACCTGTTCCAGCCGCAGGTCAAGGCATATTT
>JBAXMF010000213.1:0-4702 GCA_037134435.1 Methanomicrobiales archaeon
ACATTGATAGCGTAGTTCAGGACGACTGGTATGGTTGCATCAGTGCCGACGAACCTGTCGTCTGCGGTGCTGACAACGGAACCAACGTTCAGGTCGTACCTGCTGCCTGACTGGACGATATTACAGTACGCGGGGATTACATTGCCCTGGTCGTCACCGAACGGACAGAGTATCCTGTCTGATGCGGGGGTTGCCATTGCTGAGCCGTCAATCATGATGTTCTCAGTACCGAGGATGTTGCCACCGTCTCCTGTTGCCAGGTAGGTTGCTTCGGTTGTTGCCTTCACGTTGGACTGGGAGAGGAGCTTGTTACCTGTGTTGACTCCCATGGTCTTGATGAAGGTGGTCTGCCCGTGCTGAGCAATGGTGTTTGCATCATAGGTTGTGCTGTACTGAACCTGCAGTGGGTCGAGCATGTAGGACCAGTTGTCCTCGATGTCTCCCCTTGTTGCAAGCTGGTTCCCGTCGGTCAGTGACCATCCGAGTGCTGCAGAGTCCATAACGGTGCCTTCGCAGACGATGACTGTCGAAGTTGCGATTCCCTGTACTTCAGGGACTTGTGGAACGACCTGATCGGCCATTACCATGCCAGTGAGTGCGATCAACATTGCGAGTGCAATGACGATAACGCCAATTGTCTTCATTTAATTTCCTCCTACATTTTATGCTGATACTCTCAGCATCAACCAATGGTTTTAGCTACCGATATATAATAACCTTCCTCTCTGAATCCACTGAAGAAGGGGGATTCCAAGGGAAAGGGTTCATTTAACCCGTCATTTGATGCAGGTAACCGGCTGGTTAAACCAATTACAAGTATATGAATTTATCTGCAATGGGCCCGTAAGCCTTCGCATAATTGTGTTCATTCAGGGAACAAAAAACGTTGCGGCATTTTGTTGTGAGTCTGTATATTCCGTCCGGTTGAATGAATGTGCGGGACTTCAGCCCGGGGTTTCGGAAAAACCCTGCGTGAAGTGCAAAAGCGGTACGCGGAATTTCATCATTCTGCCCGGACCGTAAATTCGCGCATGAGGGTGCAGGACCAACAGTGCGTGAATAAATAATGGGTAAAAATTACCGGGGATGCAATGCTGGTCGCCCGGGACTTGTTGTGGCATCAACCGACCATAAGGGAGATTATTTCCTTCCCACCGTGATGTAGCCGCTATGGCAGACACTGGTTGACGGGCGGGTGCCCCGCTTGGTCCTGGTCATCACCCGCTCGATCAGCTCGTAGGCGGTAATCTCGGGGAAGAGTCCCTCCATTGCGTCCATGACCACGAACATATGCTCAAGGAACGGTGTATAGCAGGCAAGGTAACCCCCCGGACGGACCAGGCGTTCAGCGTGCTGCACATGCTCAGCGGTCAGTGTCATATCGAGGTGAACTACATCATATTCGCCATCCGCTGCTAGGAAGTCGGCAGCGACAACCCGGACATTATCCAGGCCTGCATCTACGATATTCGATCCGGCCAGCTTTGCAAAGTCAGGCCGGTGCTCGTAGGTCGTCACCGTCCCCGCAACACCGCCGAAGTAGATTGCGGCAATCCCGCTCCCCGTGCCGGCATCAAGGACATCGTCCTTCTTGTTCATCCCCGTGCAGGCGATCACAAGGCCGATGTCTTTTGGGAGCATGGGAGCACCGCTCCGGCGGGCATGTTCAAAAAAATCGGCTGAACGTGGAATTTTTATGGTAAAATCATACCCGGTATGACTGGTCACCATCGTCCCCGGGGTTGCACCCGGAAGCAGGCCGAGGTCAATCATACCGAGGTCAGTTGAGAGTTGCCCCTGCCCGGCACGGACAAAGTACTTCCGGTTGTTGCCGACGAGGAGTACGCGGTCCCCTGGCTCAATCATAAGGAAGAGAGCCTCATGATCGCCTCGGCAATATCGCCCTTCGTCTCGGCCAGCACTTTTTTTGCGGCTTCTTCGGTTGCACCCGTCTGCTCTGCAACGAGGCGGACATCGTCGGCCGGGATCTCCAGTGCAGCCGGCTCAAACCTCGGGTCCCCGATGACCTGGTAGGTGGTGACACCCTGCATCGTCATCGCCGAGACCTCGGCGTTATCAAAAACGTACCGTCCTTTCGGGGTAGAAATGACAATCTGGCTGACATCTTCGATCTGCTCGACCTGCATCCCGAGCTGTTTCATCATCTGTTTCATTTTTTTTGGGTTCATTCCGGGTAACATTACAATGACCTTCCCTGCCGTACTTTTACGGCTACTCCATAATTAAATGCCAGCATCTCGGCCCCGGCGAGCATCGCGGTGCAGGTCGCAAGAAGTGTATCTTCTCCTGTTACGACCAGCACCTCGTCCCCTGACCTGATCCCTTGGTCTGCAGCCACCACGTGTTTTGCAAATGCGTTCTTTCCGGCTGCCACAAACTCAGCGACTTCGGGACTGACTCCCACCCGGTAGGACGGTGGATGAAGTGCCTGCTGCAGCCTTGCTGCACACTCTATACTAAGTGTCAGCCGGCCGTCTTCGGCCCGGACCGTTGCCAGGCGTGTCCCTGCAAGGAGGACCTGCCGGATACGACCGGTAGTAGAGTAGGAAAATTCGCAGGACTCCGGGAAGAGGGCTACACCCAGGCCTTTTCCAAACTGGTAATCAGCGATGACCTGCACTCGCCGGACTGAGCTGTTCTCGGAGTAACTCGTTGACACGTATGACAAACCTCTCTTCACTGCCTCTTGGTATATATGCACCCGCTGCGATTTTATGGCCTCCCCCTGAGCCCCCGAACTCTGCAGATACCGTGCTCGCGGCCGCCTGGAGGTCAACCCCGCGTGCCACGATGCGTTCCGTCGTCCGCATGGACGCCTTGACGAGCGTTGCATCTTCCGGGAGCTCGCACAGGATAAGGATCGGTTTCTGCCAGTTTAACTTCGATAAGGCCATGCCGGCACCGATCCCGACAATCGTATCGGGGAACCGGTTGCCGACATGGATATGCTGGAGATGGGAGAGTTCTGTAACCCCCGTATCGAGAATGAACTGGAGGAGTTCACGGATCACGGCCCGGTGGTTGGCGAGCATTTTCTTTGCGTCACGGTACGCAACCGACCGGTCACCGCGGCATATCGCCCCGCCAATATCGGGCCGTGCCCATCTCCCGCAGGCATTCAGGACGGTTGCAAACTCCTGCGCATTCCGGAGCGGCTCCCCTTCACGTTCACCGGGAAATAAGTAGGTCTCGCAGAACAACCGCTCAAACGGTTCCCCGTTGGCCATCAGTTGCTCCACGAGCGCGCACATAATCTTCTTTCGCTCCGGGAACGGGAGACCCTCCCAGATCAGGTCTCTCCGGCCATCGTCCCCCTGGATCCCAATTTTTTTAAGGAACCTGCGTGCCCCGTTGACATCATTGCTGATACCGGAGATGAAGGGGTCATCGTTATAGGCGAGGCAGACGTGGAGTGCACGGGTTGACGTACCGTAGCAGTTCAGGTCATGGGGCCGAACGACAATGCTCCCATGTGCCACCCCGTCCTCCACAATCTCGCGTGCAGGCCCGGTAAGGCCGCAATGCTCACGTGCCATCATATCGCCGACGTTGCCGATAACAGCAATTTTTGCCAGGTCACAATTGTCCGGGTCAAGCCGGCGTGCCACCAGGTACGCAAGCCCTGCAGCGCTCAGTTTTAACAGTCCGTGCGGGATGCAGTTCACCTGGAAATACGCAGTCTCACAGGGTTGGCTTACATGATGGTCGATGATGAGGACATGTTCGATATCCAGCCCCCGCTCCTGGAGGAGGTTCTGCTGCCCGGCACCAAGGTCGGTAAAAATCTTAAACGTCCGGTCTTCCGGCACCTGGTGCATCGTGAGGGGCTCAAGCTGCCGCACAAAGACCGATTTTACGACAATCCCTTCACGGGCAATAGCCTGGGAGAGGATGGCCTCGGAGGAGATCCCATCCGCATCGATATGGGAGATGATCGTCACCTCCTGCTGGTTACGGATGATCTCCGCTGCGGTCGCCACCTCCGCATCGATCCCCGTCTCCGTCCCCATTTTCCTCCTCATCCTCTTGGTATCTCATATTGCGCGGCGGGACGTAAAGAAACACTCTGTCACGGCCCAATTTTTTTCCGAAGGGCAGATTTCGTGGTAGAGAATTGTTGCCACCCGGTTGTCCGGCAGCCGATCATTTCAATAGTCCACCGGTGAAGAACCCTTCTCATATGATGGTATGCCAGGGGTGGGGCCCGTGACCGGGCGGAGGAAAGGCCTGTACCAATTTCTTGAAACGGGGATAATCAGCCCGGCAGGGATGAATGCAGTCGAAAAGAATGCAATTTCACTCGGGTACTCCGCGGACCAGATGATGGAGAGTGCAGGCAGGGCTATTGCGGATGTTGCGCGGAAACAGTCCCCCAAAAAAGTCGTCGTACTCTGCGGAAAGGGGAACAACGGCGGTGACGGGATGGTGGCCGCCCGTTACCTGGCCCGCGATACCGATGTTGAGGCATGGTACCTTGACCAGCAACCCGCGAGTCCCGGCGTTGAGCGGCAGCGCCACCTGCTCGGGTATTGTGATGCCCCTGTTTTCCGGTTCCGGTGCAAAAGCGATCTCGGCCCCCTGCCGGAACGTCTCCGTAATTCTGACCTTATTATCGACGCCCTGCTTGGCACCGGTAGCAACGGGCCGCCCCGTGAACCGCTTGACACCTGCATCGCCATGG
>JBAXMF010000214.1:0-4681 GCA_037134435.1 Methanomicrobiales archaeon
TGGAATTATACAATTTCTCCAAATTGATTAGCTTATTATTTCACGGACACTTAGGATGCCACCTGCCTGGCCCCGGACCAGTTTCATCATCCGGAATTTTCTGCACCGTTCGTATGAGGCGGGATGCGGGTAGCACGGGTTGGGGAGCTGAATTTCCCGGAAGGTAACGACAACGAACCGCCAAGGCCTCACCCCCGCCTTATTCATTATGCGATTGTCAGAAAATGTTGTAACCATACCAGTAAATCCATTCTCCCGGGGAGCGGGCTGGAACTGAAACAACATAAGGACCCGCTGAAAAACAACCCGGTAGTTTTCATGAGACCCCGCTGAAATCCGTCAGGCCTGGTTAGGCTCAATACAGGAGAGCGGTTTTTTGGTTCGTGGTAACCATTCGTTCCCGTGAACAGGGAGAGTGAACTTTTAGAGCCTGTAAAAGCCCCTAATCGGTTGTAACTAGGCGGTATACAGAGTATTGATTGTATTCGTTCCCCGAAGTATCGTCGATACATTGGTAATAACCGGGTACCCTCCTGGTTGGCACCCGGGAGACAACCTTCACCAGAAACAGAATAGTTTTCATCTGGTGAAATCGTATAGTCACGTATGGCTTTTTGCACCTCCTGTGGACAGCCGGTTGATGATCGTGAACCCTTCTGCACATCCTGCGGGGCTTTTCAAAAACCTGATGGGATTAGACCACCACTACCGCAGGGACCGCCTGAATTACGCTGGACGAACAGGGTATTCGGGTTCACTGCCGATTACTATGTCAACCTGCAGGGAGCTGGCCAGCAGGCATCGACGGCGACGGGCAGCGTAAACACCGGCATTACGATAGCGGGCATTCTGCTCGGGAGCTTGAGTGCGGCCGGTGCCGGGATGATCGCAAAGGGCCAGGAGACCCAGTTTATCAGCTGGGACGAGGCCCGTAGTGTTGCATTCAACCCACGGAAGAAAACCATGACCGTGACGAGGAAGTCCTTTGTCTTTCCTGTCAGGCTCTATTGCACGGAGGATAACTATGAACTGGTTGCGGCCTTTATTCGTGAACACGTGAATCCTGCCCTGATCAAGGGATAATGAGTGAGTAGAGAACATGAAACGATTGGGATAATTTTAGACGATTTTTTTGATTCAGAGTGACAAATCGTCAGATTCCTCATTTTTTGAATTGATTTGCCAATATTTGATGAATCCCTCTTGTACCCAATCAGAACGGAAAGGACTTCTTCCTTCGCATCGGGGACATTTTAGATGAACCCGCTCGCATCGGGGAATTAGCTGCCGCGTTATTACCTGATGGAGATTACACACACCTGTCGTCATTGACCACGGGATCAGAAAAGGACCTGGAGGAAAACAAAGGTAACCACGATTAACGGGAGAACGGGGTGGGTACCTCGAATTGGTAACGGGTATCCCGGGTGAGTGGCCGATAACGTTAGGCAGGATCCCTTTCGCTACCTGGGACCACACAATAGTCGTGTCTGATAGCCCCGGGGGGAAGTTTCCAGGTTATCACTACATCATCTATAAAATTTGCATTGGCCCTGATACCATACCTCCATGGAAAAATTATACCCCAAAAAAATTCGGGAACATTAAAAAAATATTGTTTGATGCAAAAATTGTTTATGACCCACCCCAGCGGTCTTTCTTCCTCATGAGGACAACCCCGGCAATTACAAGTACCACCACAATAACCCCGACAATGATCAGGGTTGTGGTATTCAGCCAGTTGCCACCACCATTGGACTGCGTAA
Source organism: Methanomicrobiales archaeon (assembly GCA_037134435.1). GTDB lineage: Archaea > Halobacteriota > Methanomicrobia > Methanomicrobiales > Methanospirillaceae > CAIKOD01. The sequence goes on from JBAXMF010000214.1 coordinate 1,767, forward strand.
CACTGGTGTTTGTAAGCGAGGAACGGAAGCTGATCGCATCGTTTAATGACTCGTTTCCTTTATTAAACGCATCTTTTGCTTTTAATCGTGCTAAATCATAGTTACCTGCATTTAAGAGGTCTTTTGCGGATGAGAGATACTGATCGGCACTCTCCTTTTTGACAACGACAATTGAGAGCCTGGGGTCGTTTGTGATACTGCGGTTCACCGTAAAGTAATTGATCTGGTCAGTCGTCTGTGTAATGGTCGCCTGTGCATCGTTAATCGCTTTTTCAGCCCACGCCCGATCCAGGAGTTTCTCACCGTCATCGATCAGGCCTGTGACATTATTGAGCGACACCTGGGCTTTGGCAAAATCCAAACTTTTCGCAGCCAGGATAGCTGCTTGTGCGGCGGCAAATTTCTGTTCGGCGGCGGTTGTATTTACCCCCATCTGGGTTTTATTTTCAATGTGGGTGCGAAATGTCTGTAAGTTTGATTCCCGCAGAGCGATACTCTGGATGATATCGGTCGGATTCACAATCATCCGGTCGCGGGTGATGACCGAGGCCGGGACCACCACGTTCTGGAAATCAAGTTCCTGGACCACGACAATGGACTTATTCACCGAGCTGGTGACAGCGGGAACGGTCCCTTCAAGTGTGACCAGGACTGATTCCTGGAGCGGGGAGGGATACGACAGGACCCAGCCGGTCAGGAAGACACTGTGACCGGTCCCCACTGGCAGCGATTCATTCACCCCGTTCTTTAAAAGCGTGGCGGTCCATTGTGGATTGTTCAGGTCAGAAAATATCTGGAGCGTGTTATCCTTGGGAAACGTCTCGCCCCCGGAAGGTGTCATATCAATTTTAAAGGACACACTGACACTTGTCCCGGAAGTGAGGTCTCCCGTCGGGTTGATGACAGGGTTCGATACCGTAACGGCAGAAACGATCTGAATTCCAACGATGAGCAGTAGCAGTATTCCAATACACATGCTTTTTAGTTTCATCACATAATCCCCTTTCCTGATTAATTAGTCTTAATTAACTGGTCTTTCTCCACGAAGTAATATAATACCTTTCATTCTCTTTTCAGGACCAGGGCTGAGATCATTTTCTGGTGCCCGGGAAATGACCAGAAAAAGATTACACGGTTAAAAATATCGATCCGCACGTACAATCACGGGTCAACAACGTCCGAAAAAAATAACGATTAGGAAAAAATCACGGCTGGACTTTTTCACCACACTTATTACAGAATTTTTCGGTGGGATCAAGCTCAGCATTGCACTTCCTGCACAGGATGACCTTCGTTACCAGCTGTTCTGGCGGCAGCGGCTGTGCGGGGGCCACAGGACCACCCATTCCTACAACAACCGGTGCACCGAACCCACCTCCGGCGACAACAGTTGTACCCTGGGTAGTCCCGGGAGTGGCCCGCGTCGAGGCGGTCTGCCCCATCTCCTCCAGGGACTTGTTGTGGACGCGCTCCATGCGGTCCATCGAACGTTCTTCCATCTGCTGCATCCGCTGGACATATGCTTCCTGGTCTTTCATGCGGAGCTCATACATGGCCTTGACCTGGTCAGAGCCGTACTTTTCCTTGAGGGCTGCAGCAACAACCGCGCTATCCTTCGCCGAGAGTGCCATCAGCTGCTCTTCGGTGAGCGCTTTTGCCTGTTTCATCCTGGCAATTTCAGCGAGCTGCTCAGCCTGTGTCCCTTCTGCCATGGAGATCTGTGCTTCATCCGTTGCTCCGGAACGGGCTTTGAGACGCTGGACTTCAATATCTGCGGCTTTCTGTGCTTTTTCCAGTTCCATTGCCTGGTAGCCAGCCGCATCCTCACGCTTTTTCTCTTTCAGTTTTGCGAGCAGGTCGATACCGGCTTCCGCCTCTTTTATATCCTGCCCACTAACTTTTTCGCGCTTTCCGATATCGTAATCGTCCACGAGGGTTTTCCCTTCGACATCCTCGACCAGTATTTCCCTCTTCATGTCCAGTTCATGTCGCTGGGTGATGGTCTGGATCATCATCTGCCGCGCGTAGGACCGGTCCTGCCTGTTATCATCGAACTGTTTCTTGAGATCGAGCATGTCATTCTGCCGTATGACCTTGTCCGTATCGATGCTGTAGAGGTACTTTTCGAGGTCTTCGGCATTTTTGAACTCATTCATCTTGTCGTCCGTGAGACGTTCACGCAGCAGCGAGGTGATCCCGTCAAACCGTTTACGTTCGAGAGTTTCAACCTCTTTATCGAGGGCAAACTTTACTTCGTCAATCCCATGTCTCTTTTCTTCTGTTGCAACCTGTTGCTCGTAGGGCAGAAGACCAATTTCTGCCTCCCTTTTCATCTTCTCGCGGTTTGCAATGAGCTCGCGTGAAAGTGCCCCGCGCGTCCTGATGATCTCCTGCCAGTAAGACTCATCGTAATCGAAGTACGGGAGGTGGACCAGCTGGAGTCCCCAGCGGGAGATCGTTGTAGTAAGGTTAAACTCGAAGTCCTGCTGCAGTTCTTTCCTGAGGTCAAGGTTCCCGTAAAGCTCTTCAAATGAGTAGCCCTTAATTTTTGACTGCAGGACATTGAGCATCTCATTTCTGACATTCCCGAGCAGGTCGACGACTTCGAGCTGCGGCCTGGATTTCATCAGGTTGTCAAACAGGAGGATGGGTTTGTCCACTTTCACCACCATCCGTCCCTTCACCCCTGCATCAAAATTCTCCTTGGTCCGGAGCTCACCGATAGAGAAATCCACCGGTATATCACCATCGTCTACAAGGATAACCGTCGTCTTCTCAAAGAGGTTTAAGGTTTTTAAAAATTCTACCAGGCCCCCCGCCGTATAGGTCCCGGGCGGCAGGTCACCCATGTACTTCCCGCCCTGTAAAAAGATCGCCTTTGTCCCCTGCATGACCGTGATCTTTTTCGTCGCCCC